>CAIQDO010000222.1 GCA_903870555.1 uncultured Caulobacteraceae bacterium | reverse complement strand
GCTTTTCTCGTGGGGTGGCTGGTGCTGGCCGCGATGCTGCTGGACCGGCGGGGTTCCCTGCTTACCTTCGCGGCCACCTGCGCCGCCCTGGCCTTCGCCGCGGTCGGCTTCACGACCCATCGGCTACATTCGGAACTGGGACCGGCCTATCCTCAAAGCGTGATCGCCTGGACGATCGCGGCCGCGACCCTGGCGGGCATGGGTTGGGCCGTTTATCGTGGCTTGATGACCTACCATGAGTCCCTGCTGCGCCTGAGCGAGCAGGTGGCGGCGCAGCGGGACGTCATGGCCAAGGCCGCCAACTTCGACCAACTGACCGGCTTGCCGTCCCGCCGCCTGGCCTGGGACCGTTTGGAGTCGCTTTGCGGTCAGGCCGCCCGGTCGGGCGAGCCCTTCGCCTTGCTCTACATCGATCTCGATGGCTTCAAGGCGATCAACGACCGCCTCGGCCATCACGCGGGAGACTATGTTCTGGCCACCGTGGCCGAACGGCTGACAGCGGCCCTGCGGCGGGGAGACACCGCCGCACGCTGGGGCGGCGACGAATTCCTGGTGATCCTGGTCGGGCCGATAGATCGGGACGCGGTTGCCACCGTGGCCGCCAAACTGACAGCCGCGATCGAGCGGCCGATCGATCTCGCGCAAACGCCCCTGCATGTCGGCGCCAGTATCGGAGTGGCCCTGTTTCCGCGGGATGGGACCACCCCGCAGAGCCTGCTGCTTAACGCTGACAGGGCGATGTACGCCACCAAACAGGCCAACAGGCCTGCTCCTGAAATTCAGGCGTCCTGAGTTGCGCAGCGACTGTTCGGTGCGACCGGCCCGCGCCGACGAGCGGGCGTTGATCGAAGGGCTGCTGCAGTTCTATGTCTATGACTTCTCGGACATGGAGCCGGCCGCCTCCGACCGCTTCGACTTCGACGACCGCGGCGGCTACCCGCCCTGGCCCGACCTGAGCGACTACTGGGGCCGCACGGGGTTTCACCCGCTGCTGATCCTGGCCGGCGGCAAGGTCGCCGGCTTCGGCCTAGTCAACACCCATTCCCATCAGGGCGGCGAGGTCGAGCGCAACATGGGCGAATTCTTCATCGCCCGGAAATATCGTCGTGGCGGCGTGGGCGCGGCGGCGGTCGCCCAGGTGATTGCCGCCCTGCCCGGCGTCTGGGAGGTGGCCGTGGCCGAGCGGAACCTGGCCGCAAAGGCTTTCTGGCCCCAGGCGATCACCGCCTCGCCGGGCGTCTCGGACCTGGTCCGCATCGAAGGGGACGGGGTGAATTGGCGCGGGCCGATCTGGCGGTTCACGGCCCTCTGATCGCCGACGCAGAAAAACTGCTTTAGCCATCTCCCCTGGCCGGGGCTAAGTCTCACGCCAAGGTTGGTTGCCGCAACGCGGCGTCGAGGGAACCAAGATCATGAGCGAACGCAAACTTCACGCCAAGACCCTGGCGCTGCACGCCGGCTGGCGGGCAGATCCGGCGACCGGCGCCGTGGCGCCGCCGATCTACCAGACCACCTCCTACCAGTTCCGTGACACCGAGCACGCCGGCAATCTGTTCGCCCTGGCCGAACTGGGCAACATCTACACCCGTCTGGGCAACCCCACGACGGCCATTCTGGAGGACCGTCTGGCGGCCCTCGAAGGCGGCGTCGCCGGCGTGGCCACATCGTCCGGCCAGGCGGCCTCGGCTTTCGCCATCCAGAATCTCGCCCGGTCCGGCGACAACATCGTAAGCTCGACCGACCTCTATGGCGGCACCTGGAACCTGTTCGCCAACACCCTGGGCGACCTGGGCATTGAGGTCCGGTTCGTCGACCCGACCGATCCGGAAGCCTTCCGCGCCGCCACCGACGATCGCACCCGCGCCTACTACGCCGAGACCCTGCCCAATCCGAAGCTGACGGTGTTCCCGATCGCCGAGGTGGCCGCCATCGGCCGCCAGTACGGCATTCCCCTGATCGTCGACAACACCGCCGCCCCGCTGCTGGCCCGCCCGCTCGACCACGGCGCCGCCATCGTCGTCTACTCGACCACCAAATACATCGGCGGCCATGGCACCTCGATCGGCGGCATGATCATCGACGGCGGCAACTTCGACTGGGAAGCCTTCCCCGAGCGCCAGCCGCTGCTCAACACCCCCGACAAGAGCTATCACGGCGCGGTCTGGACCCAGGCGGTCAAGCCGCTCGGCCCGATCGCCTACGCCATCCGCGCCAGGGTGATCCTGCTGCGCGAT
>CAIQDO010000221.1 GCA_903870555.1 uncultured Caulobacteraceae bacterium | reverse complement strand
GTCGTCCTGGCCGGAACGTCGGCGACCTTCAACGTCGGCGGCTCGCTGAACGTGCCCGCCAACACCCCGGCCGGCGCCTACACCGGCTCCTACACCGTGGCCGTCAACTACCCCTGATCAAGCCACCGGGCCTTTCCCGGGGGACTGATCTGCCAACGACGCGGCCGGGCTGACGCCCGGCCGCGGTTTGTCGTGCGGTATTCCCGCCGCCGACAGGCGCGAAGCGGTCGTCCGCCCCAAGCTTCCACCCTGGCGCCCGGCCGCGGATTGCTGTTGAATCGGCGGCGGAGAAAACGCCATGACCTCGCCCATCACCGCCTTCGACCTCGTCGCGCCCGACGGCGTCCATATCACCGCCTACAAGGCCCTGCCCGCGGGCGCGCCGCGGGCGATCGTGCAGATCGCCCATGGCATGGCCGAGCACTTCATCCGCTATCGCCGCGTGGTCGACGCCCTGACCGCCGCCGGCTTCGCCGTCTATGGCCAGGACCACCGGGGCCACGGCGCCTCGGCGGCGGCGCATGGCCTGGGAAGCTTCGGCCCTCGGGGATTCGCGGCCGTGGTCGACGACATGGCCGCCCTGTCCCGCGTCGCCGGGACGGAGAATCCCGGCGCGCCGCTGATCCTGCTCGGCCACAGCATGGGCTCCTTCGCCTCTCAGCTCTATCTGCTCGACCATCACGCGGCACTGGCCGGCCTGATCCTGTCGGGCACCGCGGCGATGGACGCCATGCGCGACGCCCTGATCGCCAGCGGCCGGCCGCAATCGCCGGGCGCCATGAACGCCCTGTTCGAACCGGCGCGAACCGCCTTCGACTGGCTCAGCCGCGACGAGGCCGAGGTCGACCTCTACATCGCCGATCCCCTGTGCGGCTTCCCCCTCGCCGACGCCTCGCGGGTTTCGGTTTTCGAGTCGACGGCCGGAGCGCGGCATGATCCTCGTATGGCCGACGTCCATCACGACCTGCCGGTGCTGGTCATCTCCGGCCAGTTCGACCCGGTCACCGGCCCCGACCAGGCCTTCGCCCGCGCGCTGATCGACAGCTACGCGGCGAACGGCCTCGGCCAAATCGAGCACAAGGTCTACGCTGGCGGCCGGCATGAAATGTTCAATGAAATCGGCAGGGCGGCCGTGGTGGCGGATCTGATCGCTTGGCTGGACGGCGTCGTTCCCTCAGCCTGATCGGATCGGCGCCTCTCACGCGGCAGACCCGGCCTATCGGGCCTCCGGCGGCCGATCGCGCTTGTGACTCGGACCTTCGGACCGCAAGGTGATACCCTAGCGGCCTCAATGGCTGCCCAGTCTGGAGCTTCCCCTGTCGGTCCTCGCCGCCCTGCACCACGTCACCCGCTACCACTACGACCATCCGGTCGAGCTGGGGCCTCAGACCCTTCGCCTGCGGCCGGCGCCCCACTGCCGCACGCGCATCCCCAGCTATTCGCTGAAGATCACGCCCGCCAACCACTTCATCAACTGGCAACAGGACCCGCACGGGTCGTGGCTGGCCCGGCTGGTGTTCCCCGAAAAGACCACCGAGTTCTCGGTGACAGTCGACCTCACCGCCGAGATGACGGTGATCAATCCCTTCGACTTCTTCGTCGAGCCCTACGCCGAGCACTTCCCCTTCGCCTATCCGGAAGAGATGGCCCGGGACCTGGCCGCCTATTTCGAGCTCGACGAGGACGGACCGTCGCTCACCGATCTGGTGCGGTCGGTCGACCCGGCCGGGCGCACCACCGTCGACTACCTCGTCTATCTCAACGCCGAGGTGCAAAGCCGCATCTCCTATGTCGTGCGGATGGAGCCCGGGGTTCAGAGCCCCGACGAGACGCTAGGGCTGGGATCTGGCTCGTGCCGGGACAGCGCCTGGCTGCTGGTCCAGGCCATGCGCAAGATGGGCCTCGCCGCCCGTTTCGTCTCCGGGTACCTGATCCAGCTCAAGGCCGATATCGACCCGATCGAAGGCCCCCTGGGAACCCAGGTCGACTTCACCGACCTGCACGCCTGGGCGGAGGCCTATATTCCCGGCGCCGGATGGATCGGCATGGACGCCACCTCCGGCCTGTTGTGCGGCGAGGGTCATATTCCCCTGGCCGCCGCCCCGCACTATCGTTCCGCGGCCGCCATCATCGGCGTGGCCAGCGCCGCGGCCAGCGAATTCGATTTCGAGATGACCGTCAGCCGGGTGGTCCAGCCCACCCGCATTACGCGCCCCTTCGAGGACGACGACTGGACGGCGCTGGTGGCGCTCGGCGACGCCGTCGAAACCGACCTGGTGGCGCAGGACGTCCGCCTGACCATGGGCGGGGAGCCGACCTTCGTCTCCGACGACGACCGGGAAGGCGCCGAGTGGAACACCGCCGCGTTGGGCCCCACAAAGGCGATCATTGGCGAGACCCTGCTGCTGAAGCTGCGCGACCGCTTCGGCGCCGGCGGCCTGGTTCACTACGGCCAGGGCAAGTGGTATCCGGGCGAGCCCCTGCCGCGCTGGGCCCTGGGGCTCTACTGGCGCCGCGACGGCCGGCCGATCTGGCGCGGCGATCATCCCGCGCCCGACCAAAAGCCGACCGCGGGCGTGGCGGATGCGTCCGGCCTGATCCATCGGCTGGCGTCGCGCCTTGGCGTCGATCCCGCCCTGGTCCTCGAGGCGCGTGAAGACCGGCTGCACTGGATCAAGGCCGAGAGCGACCTGCCCGACAACATCACCCTCGACGACCTCACCCTCGACGATCCCAAGGGCCGGGCCACCCTGGTCCGCGCCATCGGCGGGGGGCTGTCGAAGGCGGTGGGCTACGTCCTGCCGCTGCGGCGCGCCACCGGCGGCGAGGAGGGCGAAGGCTGGATGAGCGAGGCCTGGGTGTTTCGTCGCCCGGGTCTGTTCCTGGTCCCGGGGGACTCGCCTGTCGGCCTGCGCCTGCCCTTCGACAGCCTGCCGGTGCTGGCGCCGGAGGACTATCCCCATGTCACCCCGCCCGATCCATCGGAAGAGCGCGGCGACATTCCCGACTTCACCGGCGGTGAGACCGACCCGCG
Organism: uncultured Caulobacteraceae bacterium; assembly: GCA_903870555.1. Lineage (GTDB taxonomy): Bacteria > Pseudomonadota > Alphaproteobacteria > Caulobacterales > Caulobacteraceae > Acaudatibacter > Acaudatibacter boreus. Next base: position 18,041 of record CAIQDO010000221.1, on the reverse strand, counting down.
CCTCGTTGCACCAATCGTCGCGGCGTCGGCCAACGCGGCGGCCAGCGCACCGGCGGCGACGGTTTCGGTGCCCAGGCGCGTGCGGAAAGCGCGAACGACAGCGCCCAGGGGCGGCAAGGGTTACGTCCGGACGGCGCTGACCGTGGAGGCCCGGGATGGCTGGCTCTACGTCTTCATGCCGCCGCTCGCGGAACTCGAGGATTTCCTGGAACTGATCGCCCTGGTGGAAGCCTCGGCCGAGGGGCAGCCGGTCCGAATCGAAGGCTACACGCCACCCGACGATCCGCGGCTGGCGGTGCTGAAGGTGACACCGGACCCCGGCGTCATCGAGGTCAATGTCCAGCCGGCGGCCAGCTGGCGGGAGACAGTGGCCATCACCAGCGGCCTCTATGAGGACGCCCGGGCCTGCCGTCTGACGGCCGACAAGTTCATGGTCGACGGTCGCCATACCGGCACCGGCGGCGGCGCCCATGTGGTCGTCGGCGGCGCCAAGCCGGCGGACTCGCCTTTCCTGCGCCGGCCCGACGTGCTCAAGAGCCTGCTGATCTATTGGCAGCGCCACCCGGCCCTGTCCTATCTGTTCTCCGGCCTGTTCATCGGCCCGACCAGCCAGGCGCCGCGTGTCGACGAGGCCCGGCACGACGCCCTCTATGAACTCGATATCGCGCTGGACATGATCCCGGGCCCGGACGAGGGCGAGACCGCCGCCCCCTGGCTGGTCGACCGGCTGCTGCGCAACCTGCTGATCGACGTGTCGGGCAACACCCACCGCACCGAAATGTGCATCGACAAGCTCTACTCCCCCGACGGGCCCACCGGCCGGCTCGGCCTGCTGGAGTTCCGCAGCTTCGAGATGCCGCCGGACGCGCGGATGAACCTCGCCCAGCAGCTGTTGATTCGGGCGCTGATCGCCTGGTTCTGGCGCGAACCCCAGACCGGCCCGCTGGTGCGCTGGGGCACGGCCCTGCACGACCGATTCATGCTCGAACACTTCGTCTGGGCCGACTTCCACAGCGTCCTGGCCGATCTCGCCGAGGCCGGCTACGCCTTCGATCCCAAATGGTTCGAGGCCCAGCGCGCCTTCCGCTTCCCGGTCCACGGCCAGATCGACCACGGCGGCGTCACCCTGGAGATCCGCCACGCCCTGGAGCCGTGGCACGTGATGGGTGACGAACCCACCGCGGGCGGCACGGTGCGCTTCGTCGACTCCTCGATCGAGCGGCTGCAGATTACGGCGCGCGGCTTCCATCCTGACCGCCATCTGATCACCTGCAATGGCCGGGCCCTGCCGATGACCTCAACGGGACGATCGATGGAGGCGGTGGCCGGGGTGCGGTACAAGGCGTGGAAACTCGCCAGCGGACTTCACCCGACCTTGCCAATCGACGCGCCCCTGACCTTCGACATCATCGACCGCGGCGCGCGTCGGTCGCTGGGCGGCTGCGTCTATCATGTGGCCCATCCCGGAGGTCGCAACTACGACACCGCGCCGGTCAACGCCTATGAGGCCGAGGCGCGCCGGAAGGCCCGGTTCGAAGGCCACGGCCATACGCCCGGCCGGGTCGACCTGCCCCTCGCCGAGCCCCCGGGGGAGTTCCCGGTGACCCTGGACCTGCGCAAGGCGATCCGACGATGAGCCGTTGTCATGCCGCCTGAGGCCGCCAGCCCGGCCGTGGCGCCTCCGTCGCTTGACCCGGCCGGGGCGGAGCGGCTGACCGCCTGGCTGCGCGACTACCGGCCCATCCCCGGCGTGCCCGACGAACTGTTCGACGCCACGGGCCGCCCCAGGCCCCATTGGCTGCACTTCCTGGGTGAACTGGCGGACTATCCGGCCGGCCAGATCCGCAGCCGCTTCAACCTGGCCACCCGCCACATCCGCGACACCGGCGTCTCCTACCGGATCTATGGCGAGGAAAACGAGCGCAGCTGGCCGATCAATCCGGTGCCGCTGATCCTCGACCAGGTCGAATGGGCGAAGATCGCCGCCGGCGTCGAACAGCGGGCGCGGTTGATGGAGTCGGTTCTCGGCGACATCTACGGCGATGGACGGCTGGTGGCCGAAGGCGCTATCCCGGCGGCCGCCATCACGGGCAGCCCCGATTTCATTCGGCCGCTGCGCGGCGTGCCGCCCCCTGGCGGTCGCTATCTGCAGCTCTACGCCGCCGACCTCGCCCGGGCGCCGGACGGCCGCTGGTGGGTGCTGGGAGACCGCACCCAGGCGCCGTCAGGCGCCGGCTACGAGTTGGAGAACCGGCTGGTTCTGTCGCGGGCCTATCCCAGCCTCTACAACGCCATGAACGTCGAGCGGCTGGCGCCGTTCTTCGACGCCCTGCGCAAGGGCCTGGCCTCGGCCGCCGAACGCAAGGATCCGCGCATCTGCCTGCTGACGCCCGGGCCGTTCAGCGAAACCTATTTCGAGCAGGCTCACCTCGCCCGCTACCTCGGCTTCCTGCTGGTCGAGGGGGACGATCTCGTCGTTCGCGACGGCCTGGCCTATGTTCGCACCATCGCCGGATTGAAGCGGGCCGACGTGCTGCTGCGCCGGGTCGACGCCGATTTCGTCGATCCGCTGGAATTGAACAGCGCCTCGCAGCTTGGCGTGCCCGGCCTGCTTGAGGCGATCCGCGGCGGCGGCGTGTCCGTGTTGAACCTGCCCGGCTCCGGCGTGCTGGAGTCCAAGGCGCTGCTTGGCTTCCTTCCCCGCCTCTGTCGGCGGCTGCTCGGCGAAGAGCTGAAGATGCCCAATGTGGCCACCTGGTGGTGCGGCCAACCGGCCGAACGCGCCCTGGTGCGGTCGCGGGGCGACCTGGCGATCGCCCCGGCGTTCAACGGCACCCAAACGAGCGATCCTTTCTCGCGACCCCGGCTGATGTCGGACCTGTCGGCCAAGGAGCGGGCCGAGTTCCTGCGACGCCTTGACGACCGCCCAGGAGATTTCGTCGGCCAGGAAGTGGTTCGGCTGTCCACCATGCCCGTGCTGCGGGACGACACGCTTGCGGCGGCCCCCTTCGTCCTGCGGGTCTATGCCGCCGCGACTCCCGACGGCGGCTTCCAGATCATGCCCGGAGGCTTCTGCCGCACCTCCGACCTGATGGACGTCCGCGCCATCTCCATGGGCGAGGGCGCCCGCACCGCGGACGTCTGGGTGATCTCCGACAAGCCGGTGGAGCGCGTCAGCCTTTTGGCGAACCAGGACGAGGTGAAGGTGCGCCGGCTGATGGGCCACCTGCCCAGCCGCGCCGCCGACAACCTGTTCTGGCTGGGTCGCTACCTTGAGAGGGCCGAGGCGACGCTGCGGCTGGTCCGCAGCCTGTGCACCAGCCTGATGGACTCCGAGGCGGCGGTGCACACCTCCGGCGAGACCCTGTCCAAGCTTGAGGAGCTGTTGATCGACTGGGGCGCCCTGGACGAGGACAGCCTGGGCGTCCGCGCTCTCGAAGCGGCCCGGGCGGCGCTGCATGACGATGAGGCCAGCGGCTCGGTGGTGACTCTGATCCGCCGGGCCCGGCGCACGGCCGCCAGCATGCGCGAGCGCCTGTCGGCCGATTTCTGGACCCTGCTGCTGAACCTCGAAAACGGCTTCAACGATCCCAGCCTCCGGCTGGTGTCCGAGGCCGACGCCTTGCAGCAGGTGGAATCGACCCTGCAGATCCTGGCGGCCCTGTCGGGCCTCGCTCAGGAAAACATGAACCGCGCCGCCGGCTGGCGCTTTCTCGACATGGGCCGACGCATCGAGCGGGCGATCAACACCTGCCGCTTCACCCGCGCCCTGGCCCACGCCGATGCCACCACCGACGACCTCGACCTGCTGCTCGACCTGGTCGACAGCCAGATCACCTATCGCGCCCGCTACCTGGTCGGCCTGGCCATGACGCCTGTGCGCGACATGGTCATGCTCGATCCTTTCAACCCCCGCTCGATGGCGTTCCAGGTGTTCGCCCTGCGCGACCATCTGGCGGCGCTGCCGAGCCTGGTCGATGACGGCATGATGGAACCCCCGAGCCGGGTCCTGAGGGTGCTGTCGACCGAGATCGAGACCGCCCTGGCCGTCGACATCGACGCCGACGCCGTCCACCGATTCGAAGGCAGCCTGCTGAGTCTGTCGACGGCCATCGCCGACCGCTTCTTTCTTCAGGGCGCCAACGCCGTCCCGACCATCAAGCTGGTGGGGCTGGCATGATCTACGCCCTTCGCCATCGCACCACCTATGACTATGAATCGCGGGTAACGTTCGCCCGCTGCGTGCTCCGCCTGACACCGCGGGCCTCCGCCACCCAGACGGTCATGGAGACGTTGCTGGAGATCACCCCGACGCCGTCGCGGTTGTTCGAGCGCCTGGGTCCGTTCGGCGAGATGACGACCACCGTGGTGATCGACACCCCGCACAAGTCGCTGATCATCGAGGCCCATTCGCGGGTGGACGTCCATACCCCGTCCGGTCAGCTCGATTTCGGCGCGCCCTGGGAGTCGATCAGGGCCCGCGGCCTGGAGACGGTCGACCTGGGTTGCGACGGCCCCGCCAGCTACCTCTACCCCGGCGTGCGAACGCCAATCGTGCCGGCGATCACCGACTATGCGCGCCTGAGCTTCCCCGCGGGCCGGGGCGTCGTCCAGGCCGCCTCCGACCTGATGCGCCGCATCCGTCACGATTTCGTCTACGACCCCAAGGCCACCGATGTGCGGACCCCGCCGGCGGAGGCCTTCGCCGTCAAGCGCGGTGTCTGCCAGGACTTCGCCCACATCATGATCTGCGGCCTGCGCGGCCTGGGACTGTCCGCCCGCTATGTCAGTGGCTACCTGCGCACCATACCGCCCGCGGGCCAGCCCCGTCTGGAAGGCGCCGACGCCACCCACGCCTGGGTGTCGGTCTGGTGCGGCGCGGAGCGCGGCTGGATCGGCTTCGACCCGACCAACGACATCGTCGTCCAGGACGATCACATCGTTCTGGCCTCGGGCCGCGACTATTCGGACGTCGCGCCCATCGACGGCATCATTCTCGCCCCCGGCAAGCAGACCCTGAAGGTGGAGGTCGACGTCATCCCCCAGGAAGAGTTGCGGCTTCTGCGCCCGGCGTTCGGCGCCAAGGTGACTTGAACCGGCGTCGGCGGTTACGGCGTCTCGCCGGCCATCTCGTGGATGATCGCCCATTCCCCGGGTGTGATTGGCGTCACCGACAGACGGAACTGCCGGAACATCGCCATGCCGGCGAGGCGCGGCTCCGCCTTCATCGCCGCCAGGGTGACAGGCCTGGCGAACGCGCGCGCCGGCTTGACCTCGACCGCGACGAACCGTCCCGCGGCGTCGCTGGGATCGAGGAAGGCCTCCCTGGAAATCTCGGCGATCCCGACCACCGCCAGACCGAGGTTGGAATGATAGAAGAACGCCTGGTCGCCGACCTTCATGGCCTTGAGATAGAGCGCGGCCTGATTGTTGCGCACCCCATCCCAGACGGTCGATCCGTCGCGAACAAGATCCTCATAGCCGTATTTCACCGGCTCCGACTTCATCAGCCAGTAGGAAGGCCCCGCCCCCATCGTGTCCATCTCCCGCTGATTCTGCATCAATGTCCGCGCACCATGACACGAACCGGCCATCCCGCGCGACGCTCGCCGAACGCCGGACCGGTCGCTAAGGTGGCGTAGCAATCGGAGGGAAGGCCATGAAGACACCCACGCTGAGCCTGGTTCTGGCCCTGGTCGGGGTCTTCGCCGTCGCGCGCGCCGAACCGGTCCGGGATCACTGGCCGGTCGCCGGGCTGGCGGCGCCGGGCGAGATCATCGTCGACCATTGGGGCGTCCCCCATATCTATGCCGCCAGCGTCCGCGACGCCTTTTTCCTGCAGGGGTTCAACGCCGCCCGGGACCGCCTGTGGCAGATCGACCTGTGGCGCAAGCGCGGGCTCGGTCGCCTGTCGGGCAGCTTCGGCCCGGCCTATCTCGCCCAGGACCGCGCCGCCCGACTCTTGCTCTATCGCGGCGACATGACCGCAGAATGGTCGGCCTATGCGCCCGGCGCCCAGGCGGAGGTCGAGGCCTTCGTCGCCGGGATCAACGCCTACGCCGCCGAGGTCCGTCGCGGGGCGAAACCTCTGCCGGTGGAATTCACGATCACAGGGTCAACGCCCGAGGACTGGTCGGCCGAGGATGTCGTGCGCATCCGCGGCCACGCCCTGGTGGCCAACCTGACCTCGGAGGTCGCCCGGGCTCGCGTCGCTTGCGCGGCCGGCCTGCCCGCCGACATCCTGCGCAAGCGTCTGCAGCCGCCCCACGCCACGGCGATTCCCATAGGCCTGGACCCGTGCGTGATCACGCCGGAGGTTTTGAAGGACTATGTGCTCGGAACGCAGGCCGTGGCCTTTTCCGCCGCGAAGCAGACGGTCGCCGCCTTGGACCTCGACACCTTCACCTCGAATGCGGCGCAGGAGGGGTCGAACAATTGGGTGGTGGCGGGCTCCCGAACCGCGACCGGCCGGCCCCTGCTGGCCAATGACCCGCACCGCACCCTGGGCATTCCGTCGCTGCGCTACGTGGCCCACCTTGAGGCGCCGGGCCTGTCGCTGATCGGCGCCGGCGAGCCCGCCCTGCCCGGCGTGTCGTTCGGCCACAACGATGTCGCCGCCTTCGGCCTGACGATCTTCGGCATCGATCAGGAAGACCTCTATGTCTACGCCCTCAACCCGGCCAACGCCGACCAGTATCGCTACGGCGACGGCTGGGAGGCGATGACCGTCATCCACGAGGACATTCCCGTCAAAGGCGAGGCGCCGCGGACGGTCGAACTTCGGTTTACGCGCCACGGACCTGTCCTTCAGTTCGACCCCGCAGGCGGCCGCGCCTTCGCCCTGCGCAGCGTCTGGACCCAGCCGGGCGCGTCCGGCTATTTCCAGGCGTCGTGGTTCACCCACGCCCACAGCTGGGCCGACTTCAAGGCCGCCCACGACCATTGGGGGGCGCCGCCGCTCAATCTGGTGTTTGCCGACACCAAGGGCGACATCGGCTGGGCGGGGTCCGGCCTCACGCCGAGGCGGTCCAACTGGGATGGCCTGCTGCCCGTGCCTGGCGACGGCCGCTACGAGTGGGCGGGATTCCTTTCCGGCGACGACTTGCCGGTCAACCTGAACCCGGCCAAGGGCTGGTTCGCCACCGCCAATGAGATGAACCTGCCAACGGACTACCCGGCCGAAGCCCGCAAGGTGTCGTTCGAGTGGGGCGATCGCTCGCGCATCGACCGGATCAGCGAGGTGCTCGCCGCCAATCCCCACGTGTCGGTGGCCGACTCCATGGCCCTGCAGACCGACAACCACTCGGCGATCTCCCGCCGGCTGACCGCCCTGGCCGCTGATCTGACCTCCGCCGATCCCCAGGTCGCCGAGGCGCTCGCCCGGCTGAAGGCCTGGGACCATGACGAGGGTGTCGGCAGCATCGCCGCGGCGATCTATGAGGTCTGGGCGGTGAAGCATCTGGGTCCGGCGGCCGTGACTCGTCTGGCGCCGGGCGCCGCCGCGGCGATGGGGCCGCCGGCGCTCGACGCGGTGCTGTGGACGCTCGAACATCCTGGACCGGGTTTCGGCCCCGACCCCGCGGCCGGCCGGGACGCCGTGCTGCTGGCCAGCCTGAAGGCGGCGCTGAACGAACTGTCCGGCCGCCTCGGGCCGGACATCGAAGGCTGGTCCTGGGGCCGTCTCCACCATGCGACCTGGGCGCCGGCCGTCGCCGCCCTGGCCGATCCCGCCACCCGCGACCGTATGACCGTCGGCCCGGTGGCGATGCCCGGCGGTGCGGGAACGCCGAAAGCCGCCACCTACACGCCGGCCGATTTCAATGTCAGCAGCGGCGCCTCCGTGCGGATGGTCATCGACGTCGGCGCCTGGGACAATTCGCGGTTCATCAACGGCCCGGGGCAGTCCGGCGATACGGCAAGCACCCACTATGGCGACCTGTTCCCCCTGTGGGCGGCGGGCGACTATGCGCCCCTGCTGTTCTCCCGCGCCGCGATCGATAAGGCCGCGGAGCGTGTCATTGCGCTGACGCCGGCCCCTTGAGCGAGGCGTCTAACCGCCTGGTCGTCCTGAAGGCCGGCGACACCGCGCTGGAGCTGGCGCCGGCGATCGGCGGCGCCGTGGCGCGGTTCTCATGGCGCGGCGTCGACCTGTTCCGTCCGGCGACAGCGGCGGCCATCGCCCGCGGCGACGTGCTTGGCATGGGCAACTTTCCGCTCGTTCCCTTCGCGGGGCGCATCCACCGCGGGCGTTTCAGCCTTAACAGGCGCGAGGTGCGGCTGCCGGTCAACCTCGCCGGCGAGACGGACGCCATCCACGGCCATGGCTGGCAGGCCCCCTGGACGATCGCCGCGGCGAACGAGGCCACGGCCACGCTCCGCTACGATCACGCCGCGGGCGACTGGCCGTGGGCCTATCGCGCCGAACAGACCTTCGACCTCACCGATCGCGCCCTGACCCAACGCCTCTCTGTCACAAACCTGTCGGCCCCGGTCATGCCGGCCGGACTGGGCCTTCATCCCTATTTCCCGCGGCGCGCCGGCGTGCGCCTACGGGCGCGGGTGGACGGCGTGTTCCTGCATCCCGACCACTCACCGACACCACCGCCTGAACGCTGGGACTGGCGATCGGGCCCGAACGTCGACGCCTTCGTCGACAATCAGTTCTGTGGCTGGGATGGCCTCGCCCAGGTAATCTGGCATGGCGAAAGCCTGTCGGTCGCCATGACAACCGAGCCCGCCGCAACGCGGCTGGTCGTCTATGCCCCGACGGGCGAGGACTATTTCTGCGTGGAGCCGGTCTCGCACCAGCTCAACGCGGTGAATCGGTCTCCCGGCGGGGCTCAACACGGCATGTTTTTGCTCGCATCCGGCGAGACTCTGGACCTCACAGTACGGTTCACCCTGGCGTCCGCCGCCCAAAGTCCGCCTTAAGCGGGCCAAGTGTGGCGGGCGTCCGCCGCACTTTTCATGTTTTCGTTTGGATTTTGGCGTCACGACCGACGCTGCCCAGACATGACCATAAACAAATCTCTTTGTGTAAAATTTGCTTCTCATTGTCGCCCAAAGGCAATGTTTTAAGTCATCCTATCGGATCCGAGGATCCTAAATCATTTTAGATTTTTTAGGGAACAGGTTCCATGAATAGGTTTTTCACCATAACGATCGCTGGCCTGCTGATGTCCTGCGTCGGTTCTAGCATCGCCTTCGCCGATGGCAATCCATCCGACGTTCTGGACAAGGAAAAGGCGGCGTCGAACAGCGATTCCGAGACAAAGACCAAGAGCGTCGCTGACATTTTGTCGATCGGTTTCGAAAGCCCTGGCATCGCGACGACCACCGCCGGCGAAAATTTTAAATATTACGGCGTTGAATCCTTCGCCAATTTGAAGCCAGGAGTCCAAAATTTCGACACCAACTACGGCACCGGCGGCATGATCGTCGGCGGCTATACCGATCTCGGAATTAAATATGCGAGCAGCATCGACGGTGGATCCTACACGAAGTTGACCGAAGAAGAGCTTATCAAGCAGGGCGAAGACGCTTCAAAATCGCCTTCATTATTTGCCTACGCCGCCGCGCATTCATCGATTGACCTTAAACTCAGCACGAAGGACGGGCAAGGCATCGACTACCTCGGTTTCTTCATGCCTACAATCGACCAGACCGGCCAAGTGACCTTCTATCGAAAAGGCGTTCAGGTGGCCTCGGTGAGTGGCGACCAGTTGCTGAAGGGCCTTTCCGAGAACGATGGGAAAGACGCCAAAGGGGTGTTCATCAACATCTTCGATAAGAATGGCAATTTCGATGAGGTCAAATTCAGCGATACGGGCGACGGTCAGGGCTTCTTCACCAGCGACCACACCGTGGGCAGGTTCGAAAATGGCGTTGACGGCGCCGGAAAGTCTGGCGGCGATGTCGGCGGCGTGCCGGAGCCGGCGACCTGGACGATGATGATCATCGGCGTTGGCCTGATCGGCGGCGCCCTGCGCCGGCGCCGCGCGACTGGCCTGGCCGCCGTCGCCGCCTGATCGTTGGCGACGCCGCCTCGAAGGGCGGCGTTGCTTTTGACTCTTGCTCACGTCTGGCCGAACAGGCAAAGGTGACGGGGTCGTCACTCCGGCCGGGAGTGAGCGATCAGCAGGAGGCGACCATGGACGACGCGGGACACGACATTCGGAAAGCGGCGCGCACGCGCGCCTATTCCATGCCGATCGAGGACATTAAACCGCTCGATCCGGAAATGTTCAGGGACGACACCCTATGGCCCTACTTCGAGCGCCTGCGCGCCGAGGATCCCGTCCACTACGCCGTCGACGAGGAAACCGGCCCCTATTGGTCCGTGACGAAGTTCGACGACATCATGGCCGTCGACACCAACCACCAGGTGTTCTCGTCGGAACCGGCCATCACCGCGTTCGATCCGGCGGAAGACTTCGCCCTGCCGATGTTCATCGCCATGGATCCGCCGAAGCATGACGCTCAACGCAAGACCGTCAGCCCGATCGTCAGCCCGCACAATCTGCTGAATCTGGAACCCGTTATCCGTGAGCGGGCGGCTGGGATCCTCGACGAAATCGTCATCGGCGAGGAGTTCAACTGGGTCGACAAGGTTTCCATCGAACTGACCACCATGACCCTGGCGACGCTGTTCGACTTCCCCTGGGAAGACCGCCGGAAGCTGACATTTTGGTCCGACATCGCCACGGCGGCTCCTCAGACCGGGGTGCTGGGCACGACCGACCCCGAGGAGCATGAGCAGCGGCGGCGCGTCGAACTGTTCCAATGCGCCGACTATTTCCTCAATCTGTGGAACGAGCGGGTCAACGCCCCGCCGAAAAACGACCTGATCTCGATGCTCGCCCACGGCGAATCCACCCGCGATATGGACCGGATGGAGTATCTCGGGAACCTGATCCTGCTGATCGTCGGCGGCAATGACACCACCCGCAACACCATCACCGGCAGCATTCTGGCGCTGAACCAGAACCCGGACCAGTACCAGAAGCTTCGCGATAATCCTGGCCTGATCCCCAGCATGGTGTCCGAGACGATCCGCTGGCAGACTCCGCTCGCCTATATGCGCCGCACCGCCAAGGAAGACTTCGTCCTCCGCGGCAAGACCATCAAGGCCGGTGAGAAGGTGCTGATGTGGTACGTCTCGGGCAACCGCGACGAGGACGTCATCGAGGACCCCAATCGCTACAACATCGAGCGTGAGCGGCCCCGCCACCATATGTCGTTCGGCTTCGGCATCCATCGTTGCGTCGGGAACCGCCTGGCCGAACTTCAGCTCAACATCATCTGGGAAGAGATCCTCAAGCGTTTCCCGGTCGTGCAGGTGGTCGGCGAGCCCCGTCGAGTCTATTCCAGCTTCGTGAAGGGCTACGAATACCTGCCGGTGATCGTTCCCTCACGCAACGCGATCATCGCCTGAACGGCTGAACCACTCGGCCCCGTGGAGCGTATCGAAGTCGGTCCAGTTTGACGCGCGCCGCAACCGTCGTAAGGTTGTGCGTTGGGCGGCAAGCAATGGGCCGTCTTCGAGGGCTGGGAGCTTTTCCATGAGGTCGCTATCCACATCCGCCGTCGCGGCGACGCTGTTCGCGGCGCTCGTCGCGTCGTCCGCTGAGGCGCAGATCGTCGTGCTCGAGGCCCGCGGCCCCTCCGCCTCGGCCTATCCGCAAGGCGCGGTGCTGTCGGCCAACCGGACCATCTCGCTGAAGGCTGGTGATCACCTGGAGTTGATCGACGCTTCGGGGTCACATGTCCTCAACGGGCCGCTGACGATCGCCGCCAGCCAGGTCGACACCGGCTCCAAGGTCGCGCTGCAGGACATCTTCCGTCGCGCCAACGCCAACCGACCCGGGATCGCCGCGGTGAGAGGATTCAGCCTCGACGAAGGCAAGACGCCGCCGCCTCCCGAAGTCCCGCCGCTGTGGCGGCTCGACGTCACGGCGTGGCAACAGGCCGAGCCGGCCGATTCCCACGACTTCTGTGTCCAGAAGGACCAGACTCCCGTTCTGACGCGCGCCACGGCGGCGACCGAGGGCAAGCTGGTGATCTCCAGCGACGCGACCCATGTCTCCCGCACGGTGACCTGGGCGGCCGGCGCCCGAGACCTGGCCTGGCCCAAGGATCTCGTCTTCAACGACGGCCAGCTTTTTGGGCTCAATCTCGATTCCGCCGGGGCGACGTCGGTGCGGTGGCGGACCATCCCCTCGGACCAGACCAGCCTGACGGCGGTGGCCCGCGCCTTGCTCGACAACGGCTGCTACGACCAGCTCGACAGCCTGCAGTCTCAGGTCGCCACCAAATAGGGGCGGCGCAGGCCCGCGTCAGCTCAGTGTAAAGGTCCCGCCTGGGCCCACGCTCTCGAGCCGATGAACTAGGTTCTGTAGAGCCAGATCGTCGGGAAACGCCGCGGCGACCGCGCGGATATCGTCGAGTGCGGCGATCTCCCCACCGTCAAACCTCGAATAGGCCGAATTGAGCCGTGCGAGCGCATCGGCCGGGAAGTCGGTCACGGGCTCGAACACCTCGACAGGGGTCGATCGGCCGCGCAGCCGCACCCGGCCCATCGCCCGTGCTTCAGCCACCATGGCGTCCGGAATCGCTTCGCGGCTGATCAGCAGGCGGGTGCCAAGCTGCTTGTTGGCTGACTCAAGACGGGCGGCCGTGTTCATCACATCGCCCAATGCGGTATATTGGATACGACCCTCGCCGCCAAAGTTGCCGACGATGGCCTGACCGCGGTGCAGGCCCACGCGAGTGCGGCCAAGCGGCGGATGATCGCCCATCGGCGTCTTGCGGAAGGCCTCGCCGACCCGCCACATGGCCGTTGCCGCTCGCGCCGCCCGCTCGCCATCGTCAGGACGTGCGATCGGCGCGCCCCAGAAGGCGACCACGGCGTCGCCAACGAACTTGTCGATCGTTCCGCCGTGCTCAAGCACCGCCTGGCTGAGAAGGTTGAGATAGGCGTTCAGAAGGTTGGCCACCATCTCGGGCTCAAGCCCGTGGGTCATCTCGGTGAAGCCCTGAAGATCGCTGAACAGAGCGTAGATCTCCCGCCGCTGGCCCGTCAGCGCCATCCGGCTGGGGTCGCGCAGAATCTCGGCGGCAACGTCCCGGGGGAGATACTTGCCCAGCGCGGATTGGGCATAGAGTCGCTGTTCGGCCCCCACCGACCGGGCGGCCGCGGCCGTCGCGGTGTAGGCGACCAACCAGCCGACGTTCCAGCCGAATTGCGGAACCAGGCGCGTGTCGAAACCCGCCCATTGAAGGGCGAAGGGCAGCGCCGCGAGCGCGACGAGTTGTAGCGCCAGCAGCACCTCGTTGAGGATCGGGCGCATCTTCACCAATCCAGCCAACGCGCCGCCAGCGACGACGATGACGGCGCTGAACACCAGCAGCCAAGGCGGAATCGGTGTTTCGACGACGCCATCGAGCATCTGAGAGAGCAGGTCGGCGTGAACCTTCAGACCCGGCGGCTTTTCGCTTGTGAGGAAGGTGGCGGGATTGGGCACGCGGTCGATATCGGAGATGTCGGCGCCCACCAGGACATAGCGGCCGGCGACAAATCGCTTGAACAGGGACGCGGTGACCGGCTGGGCGAACAGGTCGATGGGGAATTCCGCATAGAGCGGCCGGCCGACGAACTTGGCCTTGCGAAATCGCAGCGCGCCCTGGTAGCCGTCGAACACCTGGGCGTGGGGCGCCATGCTGACCGACAGGAGCGGCGGCTCGCTCTTGGGGTGAACAGGCCAGTGGCGCACCACGCCGTCGGCCTCCATTTCCACCCGCACGCTGGAGGATGAGCTGTTGGTGCCTGCCAGCCTGGCGTGGAACTGCCGCTCGAAGGCTTCCTGAAACAGAAACACATCGCTGGGATTGGTGGCGTTGCTGGCGAAACCGAGGTGGGTCGGCGTCTTCATGCCGCGAAGAGCCGCCACGAGCTGTTCGTCTTCCGGTTCGGGTTGATCGATCAGGATGTCTATGCCGATTGCCTTGGGTCCGAGAGCGTCGAGGTTGGTCAGGGCCTTGGCCAGGAGGGTGCGGTCCAGCGGCGACCGGCGGCCGGTGTGTTCGAGAGTCTCGTCCTTGAACACCACCATCACCACTCGGGGATCCTGATCCACCGACGGGGCCGTCGCGACAACGCGAAGATCGAACAGCGCCCGCTCCGCGGCGCCGAACAGCGGCAGGGACCAGCTGAAGATGGCGGCCAACAGGCCAAGGACGATGAACAGGATTGTCACCAGCAGCCGGACCGCGCCGACCTGTCTCAGGGCGAGCCTTGCCCGAACGGCGCCCGCCGCCACGAGGCTGACGGGATCGCTCCAACCTGAGCCGCTCTCACCGCTCATGGCTCGCCGCGCTTATTCATGACTGAACGATGCCCCATCCCCAGGAACCTCCACCTTACAGGCGACAGCCTTCCGCGCCAGCCCTGTCAATCCCACTGATGATGCTTGACCACTGGGGACAGAGGAAGGTTCGGGAAATGGTGTTTGGGCCCTCCCGGTCGCCGACGGACAACCCCAGCGTCCTACCAGGCGTTCTCCACCTTTTCGGCAAAGCCGAGCAGGTGTTTGAAGGTGACCTGGCGACCATCATCGAGCACAGCCGCCCCGGAAAACCGGCCGAACACCTGGTGCGCGATTGAGCGGATGATCTTGAAGTCGGAGGCGTCGGCCCGATCGAGGATCGGCTCGAACGTCATTTCCAGTCGCCCGTCGCTGCTGGAAAACCGCCAGGGCGCGCCATCGTAGGTTCCCTCGGGAATGTGGAAGATCACTTCGTCTAGTTTGTGGGCGACACCGTCATGGAACAACATGTTCTCCGACGCCGCCGAGGTGTCGCCGAATCCGTACCCGATGTTGAACCCGAACGGCGCTCCGCCAACGAGCCCCGAGGCCGAGCCCCAGTACCAGACGTTGTGATAGGTCCAGACGCCGCGCCCCCAGTCGAGCACGCCGAAGGAGTCGCCGGGCTCGAAGACGTGAGGTTCCCCTCCGAGCAGCACCTCGCCGGTCGCAGCCATGCAGTTGATCTTCTGGTTGTAGTAGAAGGCTTTCGGCGCGCGGGGCCACGGGGTGGCGATCATCATCCGGTCCATCGGCGGCTGGGCCAGGTCGATCACGCCGCTCAGACCCCGGCCCCTGTCGAAACCGGGACAATCGATGGTCAAGCGCCGGCCGTGATCCGTGTGGCGGAAGGCGAGCTTCAACCTCGGATGTTCCTGGACGATGTCGCCCGCGTCGGCGCTTTGCGGCATGGCCATCCGGCCCAGCGGAAAGGGAGTCATCACGCTTTCGGCGACGGCCCTCCGGGCGGTGAAATCCAGCCAGGTCACCGACAGAAACCCCATGTAGCCATTATCGGCGACGACCGCGGCGAGTCCGTAGTCGCCGGCCAGAACGCAATAGTAGTCCCATTCCTTGATCCGCAGCGGCGAGGCGGCGATCGACAGGCGGCAGTAGCGGCGCGCCTCACGCCTTGCCCAGCCCGGCTCGGTCAATCGCCCCCGACGATCCAGCAGATCGCCTGATCCCAACTCGACCTGCGTCATCCCACACTCCTCAAGCCCAAGCGAGTATCCTCGCGCCGGCCCGTCAGGTTCGTGTTCCCGCGAGACGGCGTTGGTCAAGATCAACCTCGCGTGATCGAGCGCCGACTTTGACGCCTCGCGCTTGACTCCAGGGCCGGAACGTGACAGCCATTTGATTAAGAGCAAGATTTGAAACCATTGCTCGCAACATTGGGAAGCGCGTTAGGGAGTTTTCGTC
This sequence comes from uncultured Caulobacteraceae bacterium, assembly GCA_903870555.1. Taxonomy (GTDB): domain Bacteria; phylum Pseudomonadota; class Alphaproteobacteria; order Caulobacterales; family Caulobacteraceae; genus Acaudatibacter; species Acaudatibacter boreus. The sequence continues at coordinate 2,256 of CAIQDO010000221.1, read as the reverse complement.
ATGTCAACGTTTGATCGCCCTACAGTACGTACAAGCACGACCTTTACCGAAAACATCATTGTCGCGGGAATTGGCGTCGTCCTGGCGGCCGGCGCGGCCGTAACCTTGACAATGTTCGGGATGTTCGCTGCGGTTGTATGGTTTCATTGAATCCAACGTCAACGTCTGACCAGGGCGCCAAGGCCACCCGTTATTGACCGTCATCACGGGGGGTCCGCGCGCCTGACTTTCGCTTGGCTCCTGACCATGGCGGCGCCGGCGGGGTCGACGACCTGACCATGGACAACGCTGTTATGGGCGTGGGCGAGGTGGTGAAGGTTGAAGGCGGACTGGATCGCCGTCCACATGCCCTGGGCGTCGAGAGACTGGTTGACGCTCATCTTGGCGAACTTCAGCCCAATCGACGGGCGCAGAGCGATTTTCTCGGCCATGGCCAGGGTGAAGCTGTCCAGCTGATCCTTCGGCACGACATGGTTGACCATGCCCAGTTCCTTGCCCTCGCGCGCGGTGATGGAGTCGCCGGTGAACAGCATCTCCTTGGCCTTGCGGTGCCCGACCTCCCAGGCGTGGACGAAGAACTCGTGGCCGTTGGCGCCGAAAGCCACCACGGGATCGGAAAACTCGGCGTCTTCGGACGCAATCAGGATGTCGAACGGCCACACCAGCATCAGTCCGCCGGCTATGGCCTTGCCCTGAACCTGGACGATCGTCGGCTTGGGCAGGTTGCGCCAGCGCCAGCAGAAGCCGAGGTAGATCTCCTCCTCGCGGGAAAAATAGCCTTCCGGCCCCGGCAGGGCGAAGCCGCCGCGTCCGGTGACAGGCGCGCCATGATCGCCGATTTTCGATCCGAAGTCCGTCAGGTCATGCCCGGATGAGAAGTGGGGTCCATCGGCGGCGATGATGATCGCCCGGACCTCGTCGTCCTGTGTCGCCCGGTCGAGGGCGGCGTTGATCTGGTAGAGCATCTTCATGTCCTGGGCGTTGCGCTTGTCGGCGCGGGCCAGGACGATGCGGGCCACCCTCTCGGAAGGCCGCTCATAACGAATTTCGGTGAAATCGGCGGGGCTGTCCATGGCGGTTTCCATCCTTATACCGGGTGGAGCGGCCAAGACCGTGCGCACTCCCCCCTATGTGTAGGCATTTGATACGCCGCGCCGGTCCGCGCCAAAATCCCTTTTGGAGCGTCCGCCGCCGACTTGCCAGCGGGCGGGGTTCGGTTTTCTAAGAGCGCATGACATCGGCCAATCCCACGCCCCGGACGACAGGCGCGGCCTTCGCGGGCCGACGCCTGCTGCTGGCCTTCGGCATGGCGGCGCCAATCCTGGCGATCGCGTCAACTCTGGCGGCAATGGCCGCCTATCCGGGACTGAACCCCGCCCGACAGTATCTGAGCGAGTTGGGCGGACGTTCGGCGAGCTCGCCCCTGATCTTCAATGTCGGGGTGTTCGTCGCCGGCGTGATGGCCGCCTTGGCCGGCGCCGGCTTCGGCCTCAGCATCGCCGCCCTGACCAGCGCCCGAATCGTCGGCGGCCTCACGGCCTCGGTGTTCATTCTGGCGGGCTACGGCCTGTCCCAGGCGGCGGTCTACCCATGGCCTGACCCGCGACACCTTGCGATCAACCTCGCCCTCGGCATCCAGCTCGCGCCGCTGTTCCTGCTCTGGGGACTGTGGCCGCGCCGGGACCTGGCCAGGCTGAAAGGATTCCTCGCCCTAGTGTTCCTGGCCATGACGGTCCTGACCGTGTTGACCAAGCACCTGCTGCTCCCAAGTCTGGTCAACGACGCCAACGTCGGCTGGTGGGAGCGGGGCTATGCGATCATCCTCGTGGGCTGGGTCGGCGTCGCCGCGCTGTCGCTCGAACGGTGCCTACGCCGGGAGGCGTTGATCAAAAAAGCAGCCTGATCGGCGCCCATTGCGCGGGCACGGTGGCGCAATTCACGTTTTTGTGATTGATTGTGCGCGATGAACCTTCATGCTGCGACGCGGCACAGGTGGCGGACGTTCCGATTCCGGGGCGGGAGAAGGAAGCCAATGATCAATCTGGCGGATAGCCTTGAGCGGTCGAAGCCCTGGGTGGAGGAGGTCGCGGCGCCCCTGCCCTGGTTACCGACGGAATCTCGCCTGGCGATGCCCCGCCAGACGGTCGACGACGCCGACGCTCGCGCCAAACGACAGCCATCGACGTCTCCTGACGGAGTCGCGGCGCGGCGGGTGGCCGTGTTCGGCGGCGCCCTGGTGCTGACCGCGCTGCTCGC
>CAIQDO010000220.1 GCA_903870555.1 uncultured Caulobacteraceae bacterium | reverse complement strand
CGATCAGCGCGCCCGATCCCACCGGCGAGGACGAATACGCCGGCGACTATGGCGAGGACAGCCCCGACGAGGAGGGGCGCGTCGTCTGGAAGGGCCTCGTCGCCGTGCGCGGCGACGGCGCGGCCAAGACGACGACGGTGTTTCCGCTCGGCGCGGTGCTCAAGGACATGGTTCCCGGCGGCTATGTCATCAAGGCGCGCGACGCCTCCAGCGGCCCGCCGTCCAAGGCGGGCGCCGACGAGGAGGGCGGCGGCGACCGCCAGCCGGCCCAGGCCCGTCGTTGGGTGATCTTCACCGACATGGCCCTGACCGCCTACGGCGGCTCGCGGTCGCTGGACGTGGTGGCGCGGTCGCTGAAGACCGCCAAGGTGCTGCCCGGACTGCGCCTGGTGCTGATGGCCCACGACGGCGAGACCCTGGCGACCACCCGCACCGACGCCTCGGGGCACGGCGCCTTCGACCACGCCCTGCTGCGGGGCGAAGGCGCCAGCAAACCGAAGATGGTGATGGCCTATGGGACCCAGGGCGACATGGCCACGCTCGACCTCGAACGCCCGCCCACCGACCTGTCCAAGCAGGGCGTCGGCGGCCGCGATCCCCAGTCGGCCGGCGATCTGATCGCCGGACGCAATCAACAGACTGCTGTCGACGGCTATGTCTACACCGACCGGGGCATCTATCGGCCGGGCGAACGCGCCCATCTCACGGCCCTGGTGCGCGACCAGTCGTCGATCGCCGTCGACGACCGGACCGGCTATCTGCTGGTCAAGCGGCCGTCGGGCGTCGAGTTCAAACGCTACGCCTTCAAGAGCACGGCCGGCGGCGCCGTGCTCGCGGATGTCGACGTTCCCCGCTCCGCCCCGCGCGGGCGCTGGTCGGCCGAGCTTCATATCGACGGCCTTGACGACGCCGTCGGCGCGGCCGGCTTCTCGGTGGAGGACTTCGCGCCGCAACGGCTGGCGGTGGCCGCTGACGCCCATCCGGAGATCCCGCTGGCGGCCGGCCAGGTCCGCGCCGTGGACGTCACCGCCCGATTTCTCTACGGCGCGATCGGCGCCGGCCTGAAGACCCAGGGCGAGGCGCGGCTGAAGACCGATCCCAACCCTTTCCCGAAATTCGCCGACTACGGCTTCGGCGACGCGGCCAAGCCCTTCGCCGAGAAGTTCATCGAACTGGGCTCGACGATCACCGACGGCGCCGGCCACGCCCACCTGGTGTTCGGGGCCGACGCGGCCGGAGACACCGCCGCGCCTCTGACCGCCGCCGTCATCGCCTCGGTTTTCGAACCCGGCGGCCGACCGGTGCGCCAGGGAACGACCGTGAAGGTGCGGCCAAGGCCGTTCTACCTCGGCGTCAAGGTGATCGAGGGCGAGGCGTCGCAGAACCGGGCGCCGACCGTCTCTCTCGACATCGTCGCCCTGAACGCCGCCGGCGATCGGGTGGCGACCGCCGCCGGCTGGCGGATCGTGTCGGAGAACTGGGATTTCGAGTGGTTCCAGCAGAACGGGCGCTGGCAATGGCGGCGCACCAGCCGCGAGGTCATCGTCGACGCCGGAACCCTGGCGATCGGCGCCGGGGCGCCCGCGCGCCTGTCGCGCCGGCTCGGCTGGGGCGACTACCGGCTGGAGCTCGACGGTCCGGGCGGCGCCCGCACGGTTCAGCGCTTCTCTTCCGGCTGGGGCTCGGCCCGCGAGGATGTCGAGGCCCCCGATTTCGTCCGTGTCAGCGCGCCCGGCCCGGCCCACGTCCAGGGCGACACCGTCGAGATCGCCATCAAGGCGCCCTACGGCGGCGAGGCCCAGGTGGCGGTGGCCACCGACCATGTCATCGACTTCAAGACCCAGACCGTCGGTCCCCACGGGGCGACGATCCGGCTGAAGACCAGCGCCGCCTGGGGCGGCGGGGCCTATGTTATGGTGACGGTGATCCAGCCGCGCGATCCGGCCAAGACGCCGGTGCCCCGGCGGGCCCTGGGCTTGGTGTACGTGCCGCTGGATCCGAAGTCGCGGCGGCTCGACGTCGACCTCGACACCCCCGAGCGGCTGGATTCCCGCGCGCCGGTGATCGTGCCGGTCCATGTCCGCGGCCTCGCGCCCGGCCAGGAGGCCTATGTCACCATCGCGGCCGTCGACGAGGGCATCCTGGCCCTGACCAAGTTCGAATCGCCCGATCCGGCCAAGTGGTTCTTCGGCAAGCGCGCCCTGACGGTCGATTATCGCGACGACTACGGCCGGCTGCTGGACGCCAACCTCGGCGCGCCCGCCAACGTCAATTTCGGCGGCGACGAACTGGGCGGCGAGGGCCTGACCACGACGCCGATCAAGACCGTGTCCCTGTGGTCCGGGGTGGTGAAGACCGATCTGTTCGGCCGGGCCCGGGTGGCCCTGCCGCCCGGCGACTTCAACGGCCAGCTGCGGGTGATGGCCGTGGCCTGGACCCACGCGGCGGTCGGCTCTTCCTCCCGGCCGATGACGGTGCGCGAGCCGGTGGTGGCCGATCTCAACCTGCCGCGCTTCCTGGCGCCGGGCGACCGGCCGACCGCCACGCTCGAACTGCACAACCTCGACGGACGGGCCGGGTCCTACCTGACCAGCCTGACGGCGACGGGGGGCGTGCTCAGCGGCTACCATGAGGCCGTGACCTTGGCCGTCGGCCAGAGGGTGGCGCGGCCGATTCCCTTCGCCGCCCCGGACCATACCGGCGTCAGCCGCGTCGGCTTCACCGTCGCCGGCCCTGGCTTCTCCACCGCCAAGGGCTACGACCTGCAGACCCGTCTCGGCTGGGGGGCGATCATGCGGGCGACGACAGCCTTGCAACGTCCCGGCGAGGCCTTCACCCCGACCCCGGGCCTGCTCGCCGGCCTCGCCGCCGGCGATGTCGACCTCCAGGTCAGCTATTCGCCGTTCCAGGGCTTCGATCCAGCGGCCATAGCCCTGGCCCTGTCCCGCTACCCCTACGGCTGCAGCGAACAGACGGTCTCCACCGCCTATGGCCAGCTCTACGCCGCCGACACCGCCGCCGACGCGCGGCAGATCCGCAGCCTGAACGAGTCGGTGGGCCGGCTGCTCGACCGCCAGAGCCTCGATGGCGCTTTCGGCCTGTGGCGCGTCGGCGACGGCGAGGCCGATCCCTGGCTGGGCGCCTATATCGCCGACTTCCTGGTCGAGGCGCGCTCACACGGCGCCGCCGTGCCAGACACCGCCTATGACCGCGCCCTGTCGGCGATGCGCCAGGTCAGCCGGCCGGACGGCTTCGCCAGCGTCTCCTACCGGATGGAGTACCCGTTCACCTGGTTCCTCGACAAGGAGGCGGCCAAGGCGGCGACGACGCGGATGCGCTCACGCGCCTCGGCCTACGCCCTCTATGTCCTGGCCAAGGCCGGGCGCGGCGACCTGCCACGGCTGCGCTGGTGGCACGACGTGCAGATGAAGAGCGAAGCCTCGCCCCTGGCCATGGCCCAGGTCGGCGCCGGCCTGGCCTTCATGGGGGACCAGTCCCGCGCCCGCTCGGCCCTTCAGCAGGCGGCCCACGCCCTGGCATACAAGGATCCGCTGGACAGCTACCAGAGCCCCCTGCGCGACCTCGCCGGGGTGATTGCCCTGGCCTATGAGGCCGGCGACCCGGATATCGCCCGCGGCCTCCAGGGCCGGCTCGCCGGCACGGTGCGCGACCCGGACGCCCTCAACACCCAGGAGCAGGCCCGGCTGATCCAGGCGGCCCACTTCATGCTGAAGGCCTCCGGCGCGCCCCGGATCGAGGCGTCGGGTGTCACGGCCCTGCGACCGGCCGGCGGCGCCCCGCGCTGGGCGGTCGGCCGGCTGGCCGAGGCCCGTTTCGTCAACCGCGGCGCCGGCGCCATCTGGCGGACGGTGACGGTGCGCGGCACGCCCTTGCGGGCGCCGGGGGCCTCGGCCGCGGGCCTGGCCCTGGCCAAGACCTACCTCACCCTTGGGGGGGCGCCGGTCGATTTGTCCAAGGTTCGTCAGGGAGACCGGGTGATCGTCCGCCTCGCCGGCCGGTCGCTGCAGGGCCACACGATCATGCTGGCGGTCAATGACGCCCTGCCGGCCGGCTTCGAGATCGAGACGGTGCTGGGGCCGGCGGACGCCCAGGACGGTCCGTTCAAGTTCCTTGGCAAGCTGACGGAGGCGGGCGTTCAGGAAAGTCGGGACGATCGCTATGTCGCAGCCCTCAACGCCCTCGGGGGCAAGGACTTCACACTGGCTTATGTCGCCCGGGCGGTGACGCCCGGAACCTTCTTCCTGCCGGGAGCCCAGGCGCTGGACATGTACCATGCCTTCGTCACCGCCCGAACCAACGCGGGGCGGCTGATCGTGGCGCCGGCGGGGTGACGCCTGGCCCCTGGCCGCGCCGGATCGCCGTCGGGCTGATCGGCCTGCTGGGCCTGGAGATCGGCCTTGTGGCGCTTGACGCCGCCTTCCCGCCGGACCTCACCCGGGCGCGGCAGGCCTCGCCCGTGGCGCTCGACCGCCACGGCGACTGGCTGCGCGCCCTGCCGGTGGAGAACGGCCGCTGGCGGATTCGCGCCGATCTCGACCGCACCGACCCCGTGTTCCTGACCCGGCTCGGCCGCATCGAGGACGGCCGCTTCGGCTGGCACGCCGGGGTCGATCCCTTGGCCCTGGCGCGGGCGACGGCCTCGGCCGTCGTCCACGGGCGCCCGACCTCTGGCGCTTCGACTCTGACCATGCAGACCGCCCGCCTGCTGGAGCCGCGGCCCCGGACGATCGTCGCCAAGCTGATCGAGATGGTCCGCGCCGTGCAGTTGGAGACGCGCTTTTCGAAGCGGCGGATTCTCGCCCTGTACCTGACGCTCGCCCCCTATGGGGGCAATATCGAGGGGGTGCGGGCGGCGTCGCTCGCCTGGTTCGGCCACGAACCCGCCAGCCTGACCAACGGCGAGCAGGCGCTGCTGATCGCCCTGCCCCAGGCGCCCGAGGGCCGCCGGCCCGACCTCCATCCCATCGCGGCGCGGGCGGCGCGGGCGGCCGTGCTGCGCAAGATGGCGCGGAACGGGATGATCACCCCGGCCCAGGCCGCCGAGGCCGGGGCCGAGCCGCTCGGACACCGCGCCCGCTTTCCCGCCATCGCCTGGCACGTGGCCGGCGAACTGGCCCGCGCAGCGCCGGCCGACCAGGCCAGCGTGGTCACCACCCTCGACGGCGACCTGCAGCGCCGGCTCGAACCCCTGGCCGCCGAGGCCGCGCGCCAGCAGGGCGAAGCCAGCCAGGTCGCCATACTGGTGGTCGAGATCAAGGGGCGGGCGGTGCGGGCCGCCGTGGCCTCGGCGGGCCGCGAGCGCGACGGCGGCTGGATCGACATGACGCGCGCCCTGCGGTCGCCCGGCTCGGCCCTCAAGCCGCTGATCTACGGCTTCGCCTTCGACGACGGGGTGGCGGCGCCGGACACAATGATCGACGACGCCCCGCGCCGCTTCTCCGATTACCAGCCGGAGGATTTCGAGCGAGTGTTCCACGGCCCGGTCACGGCCCGCGAGGCCCTGGCTCATTCGCTCAATGTGCCCGCCGTGGCCCTGCTCGACCGGATCGGCCCGGCGCAGTTCGAGGCGCGACTGGCGGGCGCCGGCGCCCATCTGACCCGACCCAGCGCGGGCTTTCGCGACCCGGGCCTGGCCCTGGCCCTGGGCGGAGAAGGCGTCACCCTGCGCGACATCGCCCTGCTCTACGCCGCCATCGGCGACGACGGCCTGGCCAAGCCCCTGGCCTGGACCGAAGCGGACGCCGCCCTGCGACAGCGCCAGGACGGGGCGCGGCTGATGCGCGCGACCGCCGCCCGGCAGGTCCTCGATATCCTGCGCGACGCCCCGACGCCCAGGGGCCGGCCGCCATCGGCCCTGACCCGCGGCGGCCTGCCGATCGCCTTTAAGACCGGCACCTCCTACGGCTTCCGCGACGCCGTGGCCGCCGGGGTCGTCGACGGCTTCGTCGTCGTGGTGTGGACCGGCCGCGCCGACGGCGCCGCCCGCGCCGGCCAGACCGGACGCGATTCCGCCCTGCCGCTGCTGTTCGACGTCGCCGACGCCCTGTCCCTGGCGCCGGCCGCCGCCCCGGCGATCGCCCCCACCGCCGCGCCGCGGTCACTGCAGGCCCTGGCGGCGCCCGGCGAGGGGCCGCGACTGATCTTCCCGCCGGACGGTTCGGTGGTCCGTGCGCCGGGCTTCGGCGCGACATCCCGTGGCCTGGCCCTGTCCGCCGGCGGCGAAGGCCTGTCATGGTTCGTCGACGGCGCGCCCGTGGCGGGCGATCCGGTCGGCGGTCATCCGATCTGGCGACCGCCCGGCCCCGGCTTCTACCGGGTGACCGTGGTCGACGCCGCCGGCCGCGCGTCCGTCGCCCGCGTCCGGGTTACGGGGTGAGCGGCGCCTCCGGCAGGTGGCAGCTGAACACGGCCCCGGCGCCCGGTTCGCTCTCCAGGGCCACCCAACCGCCATGCAACTCCACCAGCGCCTTGGCCAGGGCGAGGCGGAAACCGGCGCCCGCGCCTTCTTCGCCACTGAACCGGTCAAAGACATGGGCCTGGATATGGAAGGGCACGCCGCGACCATTGTCCGCCACCTCAAGACAGACCTCGCCCGCCGATCGACGGCCCGACAGGGCTATCCGACCGCCGCGCGGGGTCTGGAGAAGGGCGTGCTCGACCAGGTGATCGAGGACGCGCGCCAGGCGTGGGCCGTCGGCCCATACCGCCCCCCCATCGTGAGGTTCGACGGCCAGAGTGACGCCCGCCGCCGCCGCGCGATCCCGCCAAAGGGCCTCGGCGTCGGCCAGCAGGCCGGCGACATCTACCGCCGCCAGGTCCAGGACCATTTCTCCGGCGTCGAGTTCGGCGAAAGCGAGAATGTCCTCGACGGTCCGGGCCAGGTCCGCCGACGCCGACCGCACCGCGGCGGCCCAGGACCGCGCCCGGTCGGACAGGGCTTCGTCACCGGTCTCCAGCAACTCGGCGTAGCCCAGGATGGTGGTCAGGGGCGTGCGCAGCTCATAGGAAACACTGCTGACGAAGTCGCGGCCGAGTTGCTCAGTCGCTCGCAACGCCGCCTCACGGTCGGCCAGGGCCGCCTCCACCCTCCGGGCGTCGGTGACATCCACGAAGCTGACCAGGGTCGCGCCATCTGGCAGGGGCCTTGACTGCCAGGCGAGCCGCCGGTCGTCGGCGGCCCGCAGTTCGCCGCCTGTCGCCGCCCGTACGCCGGGATCGGGATCGGTAATCCGCCCCTTCAGCTCGGCCCAAAACCGGCCGTCGTGGACCCGCCTCATGCAGCGTTCCGCGATGCTGTCGAAGCCGGGCTCCGCAGACAGGTCCCCCGCGTCGATCGACCACAGCCGCTGGAACGCCTCATTGTACAGCTTCAGTCGCGCGTCGGCGCCGAACACCGCCACCGCGTCATTGAGCTTGTCCAGGGTGGCCTGACGCACCTGGATCAGCTGGGTCCACTGGCTCTGGAGACGGATCTCGGGGGTGATGTCGGAAAACAGCCGCACCAGACCGCCGCCGGGGTGGGGCAGGCTGAGCACGCGCAGGGTGCGGTCGCCGGCGACGCGCCAGATCGCCTCGGGGGCGGGATCCAGCCGTTCGCGGCGGGCGAGTTCGGCGGCGCGGAACTTAGCGAAGTCTGGCGCCTCCGGCAGCCGGCGCATGCGGCGCAGGCGATCGAGCAGAGCGCCATGGGTCGGCCCCTCGGCCAGCCAGGCCGGCTCCAGGTCCCACAGCCGGGCGAAGGCGGCGTTGTGGTAGACGAGCCTGTCGTCGGCGCCGAAGACGGCCACGGCGTCGGCGACTTGTCCGAGAATCAGGGTCTGGGCCGCGGCCTGCCGGGACAGTTCGTCGGCGGCTCCCTCGGCCCGGGTGACGTCCCAGCTCCACACTATCGCGCCCCCGCCCTCCAGCGGCGCCGCCCTCAGCCTTACAGCCCTTCGATCGCCGGACACGCCGACCCAGCGAAGCTGCTCCTTTGGCCGTCCCGCCGCGAGCGCTTCCCGCGCCAAGCCGACGACAACCCCGTCATCGCCTTGCGCCAACCAGGCGCGGTTGCCCCGCATCGGCCGGCCGTCGTCGTCGGTGACGCAGGCGGGCCAGGGGTAGCTTTCCAGCAGGGCGGCGACCTGCAACGCCCGATCCGTCGCTGGCGCAGCGGCGGGCGGGGT
>CAIQDO010000219.1 GCA_903870555.1 uncultured Caulobacteraceae bacterium | reverse complement strand
CCCGACGCCCCGAAGATGAAGCTGTCCGGCCGCCCGGGAATCCCCTCGATCATTTCCGCCCAGCCCGCCCGGAACGGGCCGATCAGCCGCCAACGCGGCGAAAGATCCAGGACCGGACCGGCCTGGGCGGCGGCGGCCAACACCAACACCAGGACCAGGCCAAGGACCGACGACGACAACAGACGACCAGGACGCATGACCAGACCTCGGAGAAACAGCTGCCGTTTGTGGCGGCGCGCGCCGCCCTTCGCAAGGGCGGACCCGCCGCCTCACCGTCTGGAACGCGGGCGAGGACGCCCGCGAACCCGGAACGATTGCGCCCCCGTCGGCGACTGGCGAGCTGCGGCGAGGCGATCCGGTCCGGTCAAGGAAGGCCGATGGACGCGCGGGTTTCGGGGAATCGTGCCAATATCGATCCATGATCATCCGCCGCCTGCCGCCGGACCTTATTAACCGCATCGCCGCCGGAGAGGTGGTCGAGCGGCCGGCCAGCGTCGTCAAGGAACTGATGGAGAACGCCCTCGACGCCGGGGCAGCCCGCATCGATATCCAGGCCGACGGCGGGGGGCTGGCGCGGATTCTGGTCGCGGACGACGGTGGCGGGCTTCCGCCCGAGGAGCTGTCCCTCGCCGTCGAGCGCCACGCCACCTCCAAGCTGGTCGCCGACGCCAACGGCGCCTACGACCTGCTTCGCATCGCAACCCTGGGCTTCCGGGGCGAGGCTCTGCCGTCGATCGGTTCGGTGGCCCGGCTGTCGATCACCTCCCGGGCGCGCGGCGCCGCCGACGCTTGGTCGATCGCCGTCGACGGCGGGGCGCTGACGCCGCCCGCGCCCTGCGCCTTTCCCGGGGCCAACGGCGCGCGGGTCGAGGTGCGCGACCTGTTCTACGCCACCCCGGCGCGGTTGAAGTTCATGAAGTCGGCGCGGGCCGAGGCCATGGCCATCTCGGACGCCGTCAAGCGCCAGGCCATGGCCGACCAGACCGTCGCCTTTGGCCTCGACCTCGACGGCAAGCGGCTGCTGAGGCTGGCGGCGGAGCCGGCCGGCCCCGCCGGGCGGCTGGCCCGTCTGTCGGCGGTGCTGGGCCGGGATTTCGCCGACAACGCCCTGGCGATCGATTCGGACCGCGAGGGCGTCCGGCTGAGCGGCTACGCGGGCCTGCCGACCTACAACCGCGGCAGCGCCGCCCACCAATATCTGTTCGTCAACGGCCGGGCGGTGCGCGACCGGCTGCTGCATGGCGCCCTGCGCGCCGCCTACGCCGACTTTCTCGCCCGCGACCGCCATCCCGCCGCCGTGCTCTATCTCGACCTCGATCCGACCCTGGTCGACGTCAATGTCCACCCGGCCAAGGCCGAGGTCCGCTTCCGCGATCCGGGCCTGGCGCGGGGCTTGATCATCGGCGCCCTGCGCCATGTCCTGGCGGGGGCCGGCCATCGCGCCGCCACCACCGTCTCGGCGGCGGCCCTTGGCAGCTTTCGCCCCGAATTCCGCCCCGAGCCCGGCGCGGCCGGATTCTCGGCCTGGTCGGCGGGCGGCT
>CAIQDO010000218.1 GCA_903870555.1 uncultured Caulobacteraceae bacterium | reverse complement strand
CGGCGCCGGATCGGCCACCCGCACGAAGTAGGCCGGGGCGATGGCGACATAACCAAGCTTGGCCAGGCGCCGGCAAATGTCCTTGATATAGTCGTGCACCCCGAAGATTTCCGAGGCGACAATCACCGCCGGATGGCGGCCGCCGCCCTGGGGCCGGGCGACATAGGCCGGCAGGGCGAAGCCGTCGGGTGGCGACAGCACGACGCTCTCCACCACCAGCCCCGCCTCGTCGGTGTGGATCGGCTCGGCCTGGGCGGACAGGGCCGCCGCCGCATAGCCGGTGAAGAACACCGCCGCGACGCCACGCCGGGTCAGGTTGAGGTCCTCAGGGCGGAAGCCCTCGGGATGGGTGAGCAGAGCCATGACTGTTTCCCTCGGCGGCTGTTGATAAGCGTTCGCGCCATTTGAACCACGAAGTCGCCCAGAACACCAAGGCCGCCAAGGCCGCCTTCACGCGGGCGCTCAGGCCGGTCCCGCCCGACGCAGGGTCAGATTGAGACGGCCGCCGCCCGGGATCAGGCGCGAAGACCCGGCCAGGACCCGGTCGACGCCATGAAACGCCAGCCGCGCCGAACCCGCCAGCAGGCAGACATCCCCCGAAGCCAGTCGGACCGTGGCTGTCGGTCCCTTGCGGCTCTTCCCGCCGATGCGGAACACGGCCGAGTCCCCCAGCGACACCGACAGCACCGGAAAGCGGAAATCGGCCTCATCGCGGTCCTGGTGCAGACTCATCCGCGCCTGGGCGTCGTAGAGATTGACCAGGCAGCAGTCTGGATCGTCGGGGGCCTCGGCCAGACCGCGCCAGAGATCGATCAGGGTGGCGGGGATCGCCGGCCACGGCCGGCCAGTCTCCGGATGCAGGGCCTGGTAGCGATAGCCGGCGGCGTCGGTCACCCAGCCCAGAGGGCCGAAATTGGTCATTCGCACGCTCATGGGCCGGCCGCCCGGGGTCACCGGCCGATAGAAGGGAGCGACCTGGGCGGCGGCGAACACGATCTCGGCCAGGCCGGCCTGGGCCGACCCGTCGAGGCGCCCCGGAAAGACCTTGAATCCATCTGCCGCCATGATGGCCCCAGCCTAGAGCCTGAGGCCTTTAGACGGAACAGATCTAAAGGCTTAGTCAGGCTCTATCTTTCTGGATTTAGAGCACGATTCGGATTTTTGACGGTTCCGTCAAAAACCATCGTGCTCTAGCGGCGGCCCGAAACGCTGGCCACCGTCATTGTTGAGAGTGGGTCTCAAACTGGAACGCTTGAGACTGGATATGGCCCGGCCAAAGGCCTTTTCGGCCCTTTGGATCGTCCACGCGCCCTTGCGGGGCGGTCGCCTGTTCCCATATCCGCTGCGCAGGCGCCGCTTTCCCAACGGAGGGCGCCACGCCACGTCAAAGCTGGCCAAGGCGCCTGGATCCCACGATCCGGAGCCGGGGTCGATCTGGGAACGGCGACGACCAAGGCGCTTCGGATTCGATGAAGGCCAAAGCCGCCGTTTGCCTCAAACGGAGTGAAAGAAAACGGTATGAGCAAGATCATCGGTATCGATCTCGGAACGACGAATTCCTGCGTCGCCATCATGGACGGCAAGACGCCAAAGGTCATCGAGAACGCCGAAGGCGTTCGCACCACCCCTTCGGTCGTGGCCCTGCTGGAAGACGGCGAACGCCTGATCGGCCAGCCGGCCAAGCGCCAGGCGGTCACCAACCCGGAGAACACCTTCTTCGCCATCAAGCGCCTGATCGGCCGCGCCTTCTCCGACCCGATGGTCGACAAGGACAAGGGCATGGTGCCCTACGCCATCACCAAGGGGCCGACGGGCGACGCCTGGGTCCGCGCCCATGGCAAGGACTATTCGCCCCAGCAGATCTCCGCCTTCATCCTGCAGAAAATGAAGGAAGCCGCCGAAGCCCACCTTGGCGAGAAGGTCGAGAAGGCGGTCATCACCGTCCCGGCCTATTTCAATGACGCCCAGCGTCAGGCCACCAAGGACGCCGGCAAGATCGCCGGCCTGGAAGTGCTGCGCATCATCAACGAGCCGACAGCGGCGGCCCTGGCCTATGGCCTGGACAAGACCGACGGCAAGAAGATCGCCGTCTATGACCTCGGCGGCGGCACCTTCGACGTCTCCATCCTGGAAATCGGCGACGGCGTTTTCGAGGTGAAGTCGACCAACGGCGACACCTTCCTCGGCGGCGAGGACTTCGACATGCGCATCGTCGAATATCTGGCCGACGAGTTCAAAAAGGAGCAGGGCGTCGACCTGCGCAAGGACAAGCTGGCCCTGCAGCGCCTGAAGGAAGAGGCCGAAAAGGCGAAGAAGGAACTGTCCTTCACCGCCCAGTACGAGGTGAACCTGCCCTTCATCTCGATGAACGCCACCGGTCCTCTGCACCTCAATATCAAGATCACCCGCGCCAAGCTCGAAGCCCTGGTCGAGGATCTGGTGTCGCGCACCATCGGCCCCTGCG
>CAIQDO010000217.1 GCA_903870555.1 uncultured Caulobacteraceae bacterium | reverse complement strand
GGCTCTACGCCGGGCTGATCGAGGGCGAGCGCTACGACGCCTTCATCCACCGTCCCCTGAAGGAGACGGTCGCCGCCATCTGCAAGGATCTGAACCTCGAGCCGGACTGGAGCCTGTGGACCGCCGACGGCTTCCCAAATCCGTTCGCGGGCACGAACCTCTGCGGCCGCCAGGAAATGTGGCTACCACGGCTGGGCGCGGTGAACCGGCGCCGGGAACGACCGCGAGACCCGCCCGCCGTCTGGCCGGAACCGCCGCTGCCGCCGCGGTTCTGGCAGTCGCCCTATCCCTCCGCCACCGATCCGTGATCGGCCACCACCCGCGCCACCACCGCCGAAACCTTCTTGCCCGTCGGCAGATGCAGGAATTCATTGGGTCCGTGGGCGTTGGACTGCGGCCCCAGCACGCCGGTGATCACGAATTGCGCGCGCGGGAACCGCTCGCCCAGCATGCCCATGAACGGGATCGAGCCCCCCTCCCCCAGCATCGCCACCCCGGCGCCAAAGGCGTCGCGCGAGGCGCGGTCGAGCGACGCCTCCAGCCACGGCGCCAGGGGCGGGGCGTGCCAGCCCGAGCCCGCCTTCTCAGGCGTAAAGCTCACCCGGGCGCCATAGGGCGGATCGGCCTCCAGCAGCCCCTTCACCAGCGGCCCGGCCGTCACGACGTCCAGCGTCGGCGGCAGGCGCAGGCTGATCTTCACCGCGCTATAGGGCCGCAGCACATTGCCGGCCTCGCCCAGGGCGGGAATCCCCTCCACGCCGATCGTCGCCAGCTGCGGGCGCCAGGTGCGGTTCAGCACCAGCTCGGCCGGGTCGCCGGTCACGGGCGTCATGCCGTCCAGGAACGGGAACTTGCGCCAGATCTCTTCGCCCAACGCCGCGGCGGCGAGAGCGGCCTGGGCCACGCGCTGCGGCGGGATCGGCGCATGCAGCGCCAGCGGCAGGATCGCCCCGGTGGCCTCGTCCTCCAGCCGGGAGAGCAGGGCGCGCAGGATACGGAAGCTGGAAGGAACCACCCCGGAGGCGTCGCCCGAGTGGACGCCCTCGCTCAGCACGTCCACCCGCAGCGTCCCGGCCACCATGCCGCGCAGCGAGGTGGTCAGCCACAGCTGGTCATAGCTGCCGCAACCCGAGTCCAGGCAAACCACCAGCGACGGATCGCCGATCCGCCCGGCCAGGTGATCCACATAGAACGGCAGATCATAGCTGCCGCTCTCCTCGCAGGCCTCGATCAGGATCACGCAGCGCGCATGAGCCACGCCCTGGTCGCGCAGGGCCAGCAGCGCCGACAGGGCGCCGAACATCGCATAGCCGTCGTCGGCCCCGCCCCGGCCATAGAGCCGGTCGCCCCGGATCACCGGCGTCCACGGCCCCAGCCCCTCGGACCAGCCGGTCATCTCCGGCTGCTTGTCCAGGTGGCCATAGAGCAGGACCGTATCGTCCACCGCCCCCGGAACCTCGATCAAGATCACCGGCGTGCGCCCCTCAAGGCGAACCACCTCCAGCGTCGCCCCCGGCAGAGCCCCGATCCGCGCCTCGGCCCAATCGGCGAACAGCGTCACCGCCGCGTCCATAAAGCCGTGCGCCTGCCAGTCGGGATCGAAGGCGGGGGATTTGTTGGGAATGCGGATATAGTCCACCAGAGTCGGCGTCACCGCCTCGTCCCACAGGCGGTCAATGTAGGTGCTGAGGCGGTTCAGGTCGGTCATGGAGCCCTCGGGGATGGATCACTTCGGCATCATATAGACCGGATCGCGAGCAGCTATTGCCCCGCCTTCGCCAGCGCCGCCCGCAAGGTCGCGTTCATCCGTGTCTGCCAGCCCGGTCCCTCGGCTTTGAACCCCTCGACCACGTCCGGGTCGAGCCTCAGCTTCACCGCGATCTTGGCGGCGCCGGATCGGGGCCTGCCTCTCGCCTGCCCGAAGGCCTCCCCCACACCCGGCGGCAGAACTTCGGCCGCGGTCCCGGCGCGGGCGAACATCTCGGATGTCCACTCCGGATTGTCATCGTCGAACGGTGCGTCATCGGGCGGAAGCGGAGGATGTTTAATAGACATGGCGGCGGTACTCCTTGGCGCGCGCCCTGCGCAGGCTGATGACTCGAATGACCTCGCCCCGGACGGTAAAGGTCAGACAATAGGTAACCCCGTCAATCAGGCCGAAAGCGTTGAATCGATCCTCGCCGTAGTCTCGGCGCACGTCCTTGACCACCGCGCGGAATTCGAACTCGACGGCCCACGCCAGAGACACGCCATGCTTGGCGACGTTCGTCGCGTCCTTGTCCGGATCGAAGTCGATCTCCACGATTTAGTGTACCCCCAGAAACCCGGGGGTTCAAGATCGCGCGCAAACGCACCCCTTCCCCTTGGTCAGGCTTTCCCCGCCGCGAAAGGGCGCTATCCTGTCGGCAAAAGAGACTGGTGAGGAGCGCGACGCCGCCATGGATTTCGACTTTTCCGACGATCAG
>CAIQDO010000216.1 GCA_903870555.1 uncultured Caulobacteraceae bacterium | reverse complement strand
GTCGGCGGCGGGCGCGAGATCCAGGGCGCCCTCGATGGACAACGCCGGATGGTCCCAGGGGATGACGGGGGGGCTCATGCCGCCGGCCGGACGGCGGCGCGCAGGGCGGGCAGCCAGGCGTCGAGGCCCGGGACGTCGCGGCCGGGGGTCTTGGCCGCCTCGTCGGCGCGGCGCAGATCGAGGGCGGCGCGCCAGTTCGGCCAGGCCTCGAAACGGGCGACCTCCGCGGGCGTCATGTCGCCGCCCTGAAGGGCCAGGGTCTCGATGCTGACCGGCGACAGGCAGGCGCGATAGGCGGGATCGGTGGTGACCAGATAGCGCTTTGCGTCGATGTGCAGGCCGGTCAGTTCGGCAATCCGGTCGCCCAGCACCGGCCGCACCGCCTCTGCGCCGGCCCAGGCGTGGTCGCGGATGTGGACCCGGCCATGACCGACGTCGTGGACCAGGCCGGCGAGCTGCAGTTCGACGTCGTCCGGCGCAACCGCCTTCAGTTCCGCGGCGCATTGCAGGCCGTGGTCGAGTTCGGTGATGCCCGGCCCCTCGTCCGACGGCGTGCGGCTCATCCGGTCGAGCCACGCCTCAAGGGCCGAAAGATCGTCGAAGGTGTCGGCGGGATTTTCAGACTTCGACACGGTCTTCTCGTCTCCCTTGCGGCTGGCCCCAATCGGCCGGCATGGCCGGCCACCGTCCAATTCCCCCACCCTCCACCAGCATGCCGGTCAGGGTGCGGTCGGCGTGCCGCGCACGCCACGTCAACATTGCCTGGGCCTTGGCGAGCACCACCGTCGGGTCGGTCTGAGCCGTGCGCCAAGTCGGGTCGGCGGCGAGGTCAAAGCTCAACCACGAACCGTCGCCGAAGTGGACATAGGCGCCCGAGTCGTCGCGATGGACGGTCAGGTTCTGCCGTTCAAGTCGCCGATCCCAAGGCCAAGGCCAAGGGCCGTCGGCGATAAGGCCAAACCGCCAGTCGAACTCCCAATGGGCCGCCTCTCTCCACCAAGGCGGCGCTTCGCCGCACAGGAACGGGGTCAGGGGCGCTCCGTCGCACTGGACGGGCACGGGTATGTCCATGGCCTCGCACAGGGTCGGAAAGACATCGACGTTCTCGGTGAAGGCCTCGACCACCGCCCCGCGCGCGCGCGCAGGCCGCGGGTCGCGGGCAATCCCGACCACGTGGAAACTCTGTTCGAGGAAGCCGGCCTTCTGCAACAGGCCGTGGTCGCCGAGCTGTTCGCCGTGGTCGGCGGTGACCAGGACGAAGGTGTCGTCCCATTCGTCCCGCGCTTCCAGCGCCGCCCACACCCGGCCGAGTTGGGCGTCCGCCTCGCTGACCATGCCGTAATACTGGGCGCGGATTCGGCCCATCTCCGCGGGGGTGTCGGGGACGCGCATGTGCGGGTGGCGCATCAGCCCGTCGAGCAGGCGATGGCGCTCCGCAGCCGGGGCGATTGGCGCCGGCATGGCCTCCGGATCGTACATCGTCGAGAAGTGGCCCGCCGCAGCATAGGGCGGGTGGGGCCGAAACTGGCTGAGATGGGCGAACCAGGGTCCGTCCTGGCGGTCCAGCCAGGCGAGGAAGCCGTCGGTCAGGAAAGCCGACATGCTGTGCTCGGCGGGCCGGGCCGGTTCGCCCTCCAGCACAGCGTGGGGATCGTCCGGCGTGTCATGGCCCAGGTCGCGAAGCCAGGCGATCCATTCGGCCGGATCGCCGGCCGCCAACCGCAACCCGACGGAAAATCCGGGCAGCACCTCCTCATAGGTGAGCAGGCGCGGATCACCCGGGCCGGTGGTCATGCGCGGATCGATGCTCTGGTCGGTGTAGCCGAACAGGGTCGGATCGTAGCCCGCCCGGCGGGCGGCGCGGGCGATGTTGTCGAAGCGGTCGTCCAGTGGCGTGCCATTGGCCACCACCCGGTGGTTCATCTGGTAGAGGCCGGTGTAGAGGCTGGCGCGGCCGGGGCTGCACGGGGCCGCCTGGCTGTAGTGTCGCGACAGCCGGACGCCTTCCCGGGCGAGCCGGTCCAGATTCGGCGTGCGAACCACAGGGTGCCCGGCGCAGGACAGGCAGTCGCCGCGGAACTGGTCGAGCGTGATCAGCAGGATGTTCATGGTCGCCCCGTCGGCCGTGCGCCTTCCCTGGCCCGTCGCTCTCCCTAACCTGTCGATCTGTCGTGGGGAACCCGGCAATGGCTTGGCGGACCCCGGGCCGATGGCCTATCACCGACCCGAGCCGGCCGAGACCGGCCCTCGGGAGCGCGCCAGCGACATGATCGCCTATTCCACCGTCGGGGTGAACGACATGCCCCGCTCGATCGCCTTCTATGACGCGGTGTTCGCGCCCCTCGGGGCCTCCCGCGAGACCACCAGCGACACCTGGACCGGCTACCGCCGGGCCGGGGAAAAGGCGTGGTTCTTCCTCACCCGCCCTTTCGACAAGCGCGAGGCGTCCAACGGCAACGGGGCGATGCTGGCCTTCCTGGCGCCGGACCGGGCGGCGGTCGACGCCTTCCACGCCGCGGCCCTGGCGCAGGGCGGCGTCTGCGAAGGCCCGCCCGGCGTCCGTGAAGGCATGAACCCGGTGTTCTACGCCGCCTATGTGCGCGACCCGGACGGAGCCAAGCTTTGCGCCTACGTTCGCAAGTGACCTGATGGCGGTCAGGCCGCAAAGCGCCCTGGCGCGGCTGATGGAGGCCGGGGGGCCGGATGTGATCAGTTTCGCCTTGCCGGGCGGGGCGACCCTGTTCGAGGCCGGCGAGACCACAGGCATGGTCTATGTGGCCAAGGCCGGACGACTAGCGGCGATCCACCAGGAAGGGGGCCACCCGCCTCGCTGGCTGGGAATCATCGGCCCGGGCGAGCCGATCGGCGAGGTGGCCCTGCTGGCCGACAGCCACCATTCGGCGACCGTCGTCGCCCTGCGAGACTGCGAACTGCTGGCCATGCCCAACGCCGCCTTCCAGGCCGCCCTGACCGCCCATCCGG
>CAIQDO010000215.1 GCA_903870555.1 uncultured Caulobacteraceae bacterium | reverse complement strand
TTCAGTGACGCCCAGGGTGACCGCATCGATCTGTCCTCGATCGACGCCAACTCGCTCCTGGCCGGCGTGCAGTCGTTCACCTTCATCGGTAGCGCCAGCTTCACCCACCACGCCGGCGAACTGCACTATGTCGACAACCCCGCCACGGGCCTGACCCTGTCGGGCGACATCAATGGCGACGGAACGGCCGACTTCAACATCGACCTGGTCGGGGTCCACACCCTGGTGGCCCACGATATCCTCGGGGTCGGCCCATAGCATCACGCCCCGCGGGGCTTGAGACGCGCATCCTCCCATGCTGAATGGGGGGATGCGTGTTCTTGTCACCGGAGCGTCCGGCTTCGTCGGCCGCCATGCGGTGACGGCTCTGGCGGCCGCCGGCGCCGAGGTCCACGCGGTTTGTCGCACGCCGCCGCCGGGCGATTGCGTCTGGCGAATGGCGGACCTGCTTGTTCCGGGTCAAGCGCGGGCGGTTGTGGAAGCGGTCCGCCCCGACGCCGTCCTGCATCTGGCCTGGTGTGTCGGTCATGGCGTGTTCTGGACAGACCCCGCCAATCGCGACTGGAAAACCGCGACTCTCGCCTTGGCCTCGGCCGCCGCCGATTGCCGCGCCGCCCGGTTCGTCGGCGTGGGGACCTGCTACGAATACGACTGGCCCGCGGACGGCGATTGCATCGAGCAGTTGACCCCGCTCGCTGGCCATACCGTCTATGACCGGTCCAAGAGGGACTGCCACAAAGGCCTTGAGAGCCTGTGCGCGGGTTCCGGCATGGCTCTGGTCTGGGGTCGCCTGTTCTTCCTTTATGGGGACACCGAAGACCCCCGCCGTCTCGTCGGGGCCATAGCCAGGGCCCTGGTCCGGGGCGAACCCGTCGACTGTTCCCGCGGCCTCGCGGTGCGGGACTATGTCGACGTCGCCGACGCCGGGGCCGCTCTCTCCACCCTGGTCCTGTCAGACGCCGAGGGCCCGTTCAATATCGGCTCCGGCCACGGCGTCCGCGTCGCGGATCTGGCGACCGCGCTTGGCCGGTTGGCGGGACGTCCCGACCTGATCCGGCTGGGCGCCCTGCCCGACCGCCCTGGCGAGCCGCCTCGCATCGTCGCGGACACGACACGGCTGCGGCAGGCGATCGGCGGGGCTCCCGCTTCCATCTCCGACAACCGGCTCACGGCCTTGCTCCGCTCTTGGGCCGTCCGGGAGGCGCCTTCAATCGTCGACTGACGGTCAGCGGCGTGTCGGCAGCTCGGCCAGAATCCTGGACAGCTCAGCCCAGGACGGCGCCGACGGCATGCCGTCCAGCCCGCTCATATGGCCAGCCCCCAGCGGGTCGCGGCTTGAGGTTTGGAGACCGAGGGGTTTCTCGCCGAGAGAATCGATCGCCTCGACCAGCCGATTCCAAGGCAAGGCCTGGGTTCTCATGACGTGATTGAAGGACCGCTCGGGTTGATAGGTCGCCATGTCCGGCTCGATCATTTCGACCGTCAACACACCAATCGCCTCAAGCAGGTTGGCGCGGCCGATATATTCGTCGCGGTATTTCTGGGCGAGTGAGATCTTGGTGTCCTGGTATTCCTGTTCGGCGTTGAGCAGGTCGATCGTCGAGCGAATGCCCACGCGCTGTTCGGCCTTCGAGCCGTCAAAGGCTTCCTTTTCGGCTATCAGCTGGTCTCTCAGATCCTGCAGAATGGCGCGGGCCGACACCAGGGTGGTCCAGCTGTGGGCCACGCCGAGCAGGGTCTGGCGGTGGCTGTCGTCGACCTTCAGAGAGTCGCTGTAGTTGGTCTCGACCGCTTCACGCACCCGGGAGGATTGCGCGCCGGAGGAGAATATCGGCTTGGTGACGGTCACCGTCGCCACCGAGGAATTGATCTCTGTACGCTTCAGATAGGCGGCGACCGGCTCTCGAGCCATCCGGAACGACGCGGAGACCTGAAACCCATAGGCCCCCTTGGCTTCCCTGACCCGGGCGCGCGACGCCAGTTCGGTGTAGCGCGCGAGCAGATAGGCCGGAGCCGCCTGCTCAGCCGCGGTGAACGCGGCGTCGATGGTCGGCGGCACGCCGGGAAGGTCCGGCGGCGGCGCCAGCTCGCCGGGAAACTGGCCAACCGTCGACAGGTACTTCGACTCGCTATCGGTCAGCTGGGAGCGAACCTGGGTCAGCCTGATC
>CAIQDO010000214.1 GCA_903870555.1 uncultured Caulobacteraceae bacterium | reverse complement strand
GACGCGTGACGAATTTCGGCAAACGAGTCATGGCGGTTTCTCCCTGGCCACCCTCGATACTATGACACCCCCGCGACGCCCAGGTGACGCGCCGCCCCCGCCGCGCTAGAAGCGCGCCTCCCTTTTCCATGAAGGCTCCCGCCCTTGCGCCTGCCCCAGGCCCGTCTCGACCAGGTTCTCGACCGCTTCCGCGAGGTGGAGGCGCGCATGGAGACCGCCAGCGGCGGCGCCGAGATCGTGCGCCTGGGCAAGGAGCACGCCGAACTGCGCCCGGTGGCCGAGTTCGCCCAACGGCTGGCGGCCGCCCGCGCCGAACGCGAGGACCTCGAAAGAATGGCGTCGGACGATGACGCCGACATGGCCGCCATGGCCCGTGACGAATTGGCCGATCTCGACGCCCGCCTGCCTGGTATCGAGCGCGAACTGGCCCTGCTGCTGGCCCCCAGAGACGCCGATGAGAACGCCTCGGCCATCCTGGAAGTGCGCGCCGGCACCGGCGGCGACGAGGCGGCCCTGTTCGCCGGCGACCTGTTCCGCATGTACCAGCGTTACGCCGCCGAGCACGGCTGGCGGGTCGAGATCGAGAGCGTCTCCGAGGGCGACGCCGGCGGCTACAAGGAGATCATCGCGTCGATCGAGGGCGAGGGGGTATTCGGCCGATTGAAGTTCGAGAGCGGCGTCCACCGGGTGCAGCGGGTGCCGGACACCGAAACCCAGGGCCGCATCCACACCAGCGCGGCCACCGTCGCGGTGCTGCCCGAGGTCGAGGACGTCGAGATCGAGATCAACGACTCCGACCTGCGCATCGACACCTACCGCTCCAGCGGCGCCGGCGGCCAGCACGTCAACAAGACCGACTCGGCGGTGCGCATCACCCACCTGCCCAGCGGCATCGTCGTCACCAGTTCGGAAAAGTCCCAGCACCAGAACCGCGCCCGGGCCATGAAGGTGCTCAAGGCCCGCCTGTACCAGGAAAAGCGCGACGCCCTCGACAGCCAGCGGTCCGAGGCCCGCAAGAGCCAGGTCGGCAGCGGCGACCGCTCCGAACGCATCCGCACCTACAACTTCCCCCAGGGCCGCGTCACGGACCACCGCATCAACCTGACGCTGTACAACCTGCCCAATCTAATTTCCGGGGCGGCGCTGGACGACGTGATCAATCCCCTGATCGCCGAGGATCAGGCGGCAAGGCTGGCAAGTCTGGAGGACAGTTTCGGGTAGGCTTGGCCGCCCGCCCCTCACCCCGCCGCTTCGTCCTGGCCGGTCTTGTAGGCCCCGACCACCCAGATGAAGCTCTGGAGGTCGATGTGGTCGCGGGGTTGCAGGGGCGCGAGTTCGGCCATGGTCACGCGGGCGAGGTCGAGCAGGCTGTCGTAGACGCTCAGGTGCAATGACGCTTCGTAGCGCGAGGGAAAGGGATGGCCAACGCGCTCGGCGAAATCCCGAGTGGAGTCGGGTTTCAGGAAAAGATGGGCGTCCGGCCGCCAGAGAAACGGCAGATAGGTGGCCACCGTCCATTTGTCGGCGCCGTCGGGCTCAAGGGCGGCGTCCATGGCGGCAAGAGCCGCCCTGCCCCCTTCCAGGGTGAACCGGGCGGCGGCCTGGACGAAGGCGTCGGCGCGGGCGCTCTTCAGCACATCGTCGACGCGCATCTTCTCGAACGGCGACAGCAGGTCGGTCGCGTGAAACGCCGCCAGCGCCGCCGCGCCGACCCCCTCGCCAGACGCGG
>CAIQDO010000213.1 GCA_903870555.1 uncultured Caulobacteraceae bacterium | reverse complement strand
CGAGCCGCCGGCAGTGCTGAAGGATTGCGGAACGATCGTCCGCCGAAAGCGCCCAGCCGGTGGGGTTGTTGGGCGAGTTGACCAGCAGCAGACGCGTCTCCGGCGTGATCGCGGCCAGCAGCCGATCGAGGTCGAGCGTCCAGCGTTCGCGGCGCGGCGCCAGGCCGACCCGCGTCACCTCCGCCCCGAGAATCCGCGGGATTTCCACCAGATTGGGCCACACCGGGGTCACCGCCACCACCCGGTCGCCCGGATCGACAATGGCCTGCATCGCCACCATCAGCGCCGACACCCCGGCGCTGGTCACCGACAGGGTCTCGGTTGCAAAGACGTGGCCGTGCAGTCGCTCCAGATAGGCGGCCAGGGCGGCGCGCAACTCGGCCGTACCCTGGTTGTGGGTGTAGAAGGTCCGCCCCTCGGCCAAGGCTGTCATCGCCGCCTCGCGGATGAACAGAGGCGTGGGCTGATCGCCCTCGCCGAACCAGAACCGGCGCACGTCGGGCACGCCGAAACCGGCGTTGGCCACTTCCCGAACCTTCGATGTCGCCAGCCCACGCACCCGCGCCCGAGCCTGGGCGCCGGCGGCAACGGGGTCGAGCGGATCGAAGGGCATGAGACGGTTCCTGAGAATGGGCCGGTCTTTTGCCGCTTTCAGTGGCGGATGGCCAGAGACACCTTACCCAATGAGACTCAACGGAGTTTCGCCCGCGACGGCGAACGCGTTTTCAACCCCAAGACGCCAAGATGCCCCTTCGACCTCTCCAGGATCGAATGCGGGGTTGTCCGACGAATCGCGCACGACGCGCGCAAAGTGTCCTGAGGCGCTCTCCGGGCAATGAGGGCGGAGATCGGCCCCTTGCCGCCTTGGCTGCCTGGCGGCTCAATCCTTCGACGTCGCCTCCGCCTCCAGCCGCGCCCAGATCGCCTCGACCTGCCGCTTGATCTCCAGCGCCTCCGCCCATCGGTCGGAGAGTTCCCGCCCATCAGCGCCGGTGATGGCGTAGGGCGGCGGGCCGAGCTCGCACAGGAAGGTCGCCGCGGCGTCGGCGGGCGCGCGGCCGCGCCAGCTACGTAGTCCCTGCTCCCACCAGGAGAGGAACTGTTCCTCCCAAGCCGCGTGCCGCGGGAAACCAAGCTGGATCTGCACCTGCTCATTGGTGGCGATGCGGCCCTGGAACGACCAGGACCGCTCCAATACCCGGGTCATCATCGCCTCGGCCTCAGGGTCGAGCGGCAGGGCGAATTCCCGGTCGACGACGAAATGGCTGAGATCGGCGCAGAGCCGCAGGTCGGGGATGGCGTCGAGCAGGTCGAGGGTGGGGAACAGATCGTTGAGCAGCCCATGGCGATGGGTCTCGAACAGGATCGGCAAGCCTTCGGACGCTGCGATGGCGATCCAGTGCCGCGCCAGATCGATCATCGCCTCGACCCGCCGCGGCATCACCTGGCCGATCACGCTGAGGAACGGCGCGCCGTGGTCGCGGGCCAGGGCCAGCATGGTCCGAAGCTGGTGGTCGTCGCGCGGAAAGCCGTTGAACACCGTCTTCAGCCCCCGCGCCGCCAGCAAGGGCCGGGCTTGATGGGCCAGAGGGATGTCATCGATCGCCAGATCGAGGCAGACCCCGGCGAACCCCGCCGCGGCGATCTGGTCGATCATCGCCTCCAGCGACGCCTCGGGCTCGCCAGGAATGCGGCGCTCCATCGCCCATAGCGACTGATAGACCTCCAGGGCCGCCATTGTCAGGCCGTCGCGCGGCGGGCGGCGCCCTCGGCGGCGAGCCCGGCGAGAATCTCGCGTTGCGCCTCGATATAGCCGCGGACGATCACAGGCCGGCCGAGTCCCGCCTCGATCTCCCGATGCAGCGCCGGCAGGGCGTGAAACGGCACCCCGGGAAAGGCATGGTGGGCCGTATGCCAGCTCATGTTCCACATCAGCCAGCGCATCCAGAACGGCCCCCGCAGGGTGCGGGTGTTGACGAAGATGTCCGGGTCGTAGGGCATGCCGACGTGCTCGCCGGTGTTCTGCAACTGGTGGACACCCTTGAGCAGCAGTAGCGGACCGATCCACAGGGTCACGCCCAGCCAGGAGCCGGTCGCCAGGGACGTCACGGCGACGGCGATCCACAACGACACATGCACCCGCGCCTCGAACACCACGAAGCGGCGCTGCTCTGGCGTCAGCCAATAGTCCGCCTCAAGGCCCTGGCCGAAGGCGGTGCGGACGATGGTCAGGATCCGCCGACGCCAGAAATCGATCCCGACGAGATTGATCAGATAGAGCGAGGT
>CAIQDO010000212.1 GCA_903870555.1 uncultured Caulobacteraceae bacterium | reverse complement strand
GCTCGGGCTCCATGCCCCTGGGCGTCCTGGAGCAGCGGGTGAGCGACTGGATCGCTGCCCGGCGGTGACGGACGAGTCCCATTATGGTGACACTGTATGAAATGACTTATCCTAAAGTCCTGGCGCCATTGCGAACAGACTGGTTATGGTGGGTTATGGTGGGTGGGTTATGGTGACACTGTTGAAACGCGGTGACAGCATACGGCGCTACCAAAAGCATCCTTTGACCGGCGATCACCGAGGCACACGTTTCAGACGCCTGGCCTTCAGCGACTGCAACATCTCGGCCTTGATCCGCCGAAACAGCGTCGGCGGTATGAAGCCATAGGCATAATAGCCTTGAGCGTTCATCTGTAGGTCAAAGCCCGGCCATGCGGTCTCATTGACCTCGTCGACCACGACCCAGGACTTCAGGTCGTCAAGCCCCAGTCGCTTCTTGACCGCCAGAGGGATTTCGACGACGCGGTCGTCGGGGCGAGGCTCGGAATGAGTAATCGGCGCCAGCATGACAATCGTCGCGCCGTCGGCCGAGCGGCGATACGATAGGACGATCGCGCAGGGGCGAGGGTAGCGGGCTTCCTGGCGGCCCCTGTCGAACTCGCTGGTCCAGAGATAGTTGAAGTGGACGACGAGACCAGGCTCCGGATCTGGAATCGCCATCCCCGTTTAGGTGTCCATCAAGGCGTCGAGGTGGGCGTGACGAGGGTCCATCTCCGCCGTTTCGAGCGCGGCGATGGCTTCGTCCGAAAGATCCTCGACGCGGAGGGCGCGGGTCGCCAGGCTTTTGAGGCGGACATATTCGTCATAGTCATGCTTGGAGATGAGCACTTCGGTGACCCGGCTATAGTGGGTCACGCCGACAGGCTCGCGCTGGGCGGCCTGGCGATAGCGCGAGAACCGCTTGGCGATCTCCGTGGACGGCACTTCCAGCATCTTGAGCTCCTCTATTCCGGAAGATACGGAATACCCGGGTTCTTAGCAAGGCGGCGCTGGTTTCGGGATTTCTGATTTCGGTGACACTGTACGAAACCCTTGAGCCTTGTTATCAGCGTTTCCAATGTTCGCCCATTGGAGCCCGGAATGGCCCGCCTCGCCCGTCTCGTGGTTCCCGGCCTTCCCCACCACGTGACCCAGCGCGGCAATCGCCGGGAACGGGTGTTTTTCGAGGATGATGACTACCGCGCCTATCTGGCGCTGATCTCGGCGGCGGCCCGTAAGTCGGGAACCGAGATCTGGGCCTACTGCCTGATGCCCAACCATGTTCACTTCATCATGACGCCATCGGTTGAGGACGGTCTGCGCCAGACCTTCGCCGAGGCCCATCGACGCTACACCGGGCGGATCAACGCCCGATTCCAGCAGACCGGCCACCTGTGGCAGGGTCGGTTCAGCAGCGTCGTGATAGACGAGCGCCATCTGTTCGCCGCCGCCCGCTATGTGCCGATGAACCCGGTGCGCGCGGGGCTGACCGCCAGAGCCGCCGATTGGCCGTGGTCGAGCGTGCACGCCCATCTTGCCAAGCGAGACGATGGGGTTGTCGCCGTGGCGCCGATCCTGGAGCGGACCGGCGACTTTGCGGCGTTCCTGGACGAGGACGCCGATCAGCCGGCGATCGAAGCCCTGCGCCTGGCGAAATCGACGGGCCGACCGGTCGGCGCGGCGGACTGGGTCGCGCGTCTGGAGGCGGAGACCAACCGCGTTCTGGCGCCAGAGAAGCGGGGGCCCAAGCCCAAGGCGCGAGCGGACGGGGAGCAGAATGACTTATTTCCCACACTGTCATGTGTGGACGGCGCTCTATTGGCAAGGGGGTGATTTGAACATTGATACGATTTGAATGGGTCGGGTGCTGTCATGTGTCCGGCCTGTTGTTGCGGTCTGTTGGACCGCTGGCCCTGATGTCGTCCGCTGACCTTGGGTTCCCATCACCGTATCGCGCTGATGGTAATTACCCACCCCCTTGCGGCGGGGCGTGATCGCTGATTCAAGATGGCATGGGCCGGATCGATCTTGAGCTTCTGAGCAAGGCTGAGCTGATCG
>CAIQDO010000211.1 GCA_903870555.1 uncultured Caulobacteraceae bacterium | reverse complement strand
GGCTTCCCGGGACGACAGCAGGTCGAGATAGCCCTGGATGGCGGCAGCCAGTTCGCGAGCCTCATTGAGAATCTCGTCGCGGCCCAGCCCGGTCAGTCGGGACAGGGTCAGGGCGAGAATGGCCCGGGCCTGTTCCTCGGTGAGCCGAACGTTGTCGTCGCCCGACATCACCGTGCGCGGATCGGCGATCAGCCTGATCAGCGGCGCCATGTCGCCGATCGGCCAGTCACGGCCGACGAGGCGTTCCCGGGCCTCAGCCGGATCCTTCGACGAGCGGATGATGTGGATCACCTCGTCGATGTTGGCCACGGCGATCGCCAAGCCGACCAGGACGTGGGCCCGGTCCCGCGCTTTCGACAGCTCGTGCCGGGTGCGGCGAACCACCACCTCCTCGCGGAAGTCGATGAACGCCGTCAGCATGTCTCGCAGGCCCATCTGCTCGGGCCGGCCGCGATTCAGCGCCAGGGCGTTGACCGGGAACGAACTTTGCAGGGGCGTGAAACGATAGAGTTGGTTGAGCACGACCTCGGCGCTGGCGTCGCGCTTGAGCTCAATCACCACGCGCATGCCGGTGCGGTCGCTCTCGTCGCGCAGGTCGCCGACGCCCTCGATCCGCTTCTCGCGGACAAGTTCGGCGATACGCTCGACCATCGCCGCCTTGTTCACCTGGAACGGGATGGCGGTGATGATGATCGCTTCGCGATCCTTGCGGACATCCTCGATGTTGGCCACGCCGCGGACGATCACCGACCCCCGGCCGGTCATCAGGGCCTGGCGGGCGCCGGTGCGGCCGATGATCTCGCCGCCGGTCGGGAAGTCGGGTCCCGGAACGATATCGAGCAGTTCATCGAGCGGAATGTCGGGGCGATCGATCAGCGCCAGACAGGCGTCGATAATCTCGCCGAGGTTGTGCGGCGGGATGTTGGTCGCCATCCCGACGGCGATGCCGCCGGCGCCGTTGACCAGGAGATTGGGAATTCGCGAGGGCAGGACGGCCGGCTCGCGCTCCTTGCCGTCGTAGTTTTCCTTGAAGTCGACCGTGTCCTTGTCAAGATCGGCCATGATCGCCATGGCCGCCCGGGTCAGGCGGGACTCGGTGTAGCGCATGGCCGCGGGCGGATCGTTGTCCACCGACCCGAAGTTGCCCTGACCGTCGATCAGCAGCAGGCTCATCGAGAAAGGCTGCGCCATACGCACGAGAGTGTCGTAGATCGAGAGGTCGCCGTGCGGGTGGTATTTGCCCATCACGTCGCCGACCACGCGGGCCGATTTCACATAGCCACGGTCGGGCGTGTGGCCCTGCTCGTTCATCGAATAGAGGATGCGCCTCTGGACCGGCTTGAGGCCGTCGCGAAGGTCAGGCAAGGCCCGGCTGACGATCACGCTCATCGCGTAATCGAGGTAGGACTTCTTGACCTCGTCCTCGATGGAGATCGGGCTCACGTGACCCCGCTGGGGGTCACCCGGCGGCGGGGGAATCTCTTCGGTCAAATCTGAGGTTCAGTGCTGAAGAATCGGACAATTACCGTCCGTGTTCCTTAGCATCCGCGCGCGGCAGGCGCCACCCGAAGGCGCCCGCCGCCCAAAGGGGTCAGAACGGGATTTCGTCGTCAAGGTCCGCGCTGAAGGTCTCGCGGGGACCGGAGGGAGCCGGACGCGCGGCCGGGGCGTAGCCGCCATCGTCCGACTGTCCGCGACCGCCGCCGCCTTCGCTGTCGCCGCGCCCATCGAGCATGGTCAGTTCACCCCGGAACTTCTGCAGCACGATTTCAGTGGTTTGTTTCTCGACGCCGGCCGCGTCGGTGTATTTGCGGGTCTGAAGGGCGCCTTCAATATAGACCTTGGAACCCTTGCGCAGATAGTTCTCGGCCACTTTCACGAGATTGTCGTTGAAGATCGAGATGCGGTGCCATTCGGTTCTCTCCTTGCGCTCGCCGGTCGTCCGATCACGCCAGGTTTCCGAGGTGGCGATGCTGAAGCTGGCGACGCGATCGCCGGAGCCGAGCGAGCGGATCTCAGGATCGCGTCCGAGGTTGCCGATCAAAATAACCTTGTTGACGCTGCCCGCCATGTTCCGATCTCCGGCTCGCCCGGCGAACACCCGCGCCGGAATCTAAAGGAGAGATTAACAGAACCTGGCGCGCAGGCAAGTGGGTGTTCCGCTTTCGTTCTGAAATGGCCTGGGGATGGAATCCGCGTTCCATCGACAGCAAGCCTACTGCGGCATGGCGCCGGGCACGGCGAACCGTCCATCACCTGTGCGCACCATGAACGGATAACGATAACCGTCGAACGTCTGGGCGGTGAAAGCCCCTTCCGGCTGAATGAACAGGAACTGGCCCTGGTAGGCGCCGGTGACGTTCGACTGGCTGGCGCCGAGCGCGCCGAAGCGGAGGCGCATCATTTCCAGCTGGGCCGCGCAATGCTCCAGATCCGGCTGGTGGTCCGCCAGACGATTGAACCTCGGCTTGCCATTGTCGCCCTTGACCATATGCCAGCAGACGCCTCGGTCCATCGGCGCTTCCACAGGGTGCGAGCACCCGGCCAACAGCCCTGCCGAAACCGCCATGAGTACGAAGGAAAACCTTGCCATGGCGCGATGGTACACGCCTGCCAGGGACATGGGAACGGGGGCGAACCTGTACCCGCATCGGGACCTGCGACGCGGCTGACTTGGATCAACACGTCGACGCCAAACCTTGCTAGAAGGCGAAGATGCGTTTGCTGGCAGCCCTGCTCGCCGTTCTTTCAATGCTCGCCGGCCCCGTGGCCGCCGCGGGACTGCAGGCCGATTGCGCTCCGGTTCACGCCGCAACCGCGGCGTCGCAGACACAGGTTGCCCCGCCCTGCCCGATGCACGCCATGGCCCATGCCGTCGCGCCCCCATCGAAGGTGACCCATGCCGCCAAGCCGTCCGGTTTCAGCTGCGCCCAGCTCTGCGCCATGGCGGGGGCGGCGGTCGTTCAGCCTCATGGCTCCAGCCTGATCGCCCGAGCGACGACCGGCGTGGTGGACTACGCCGTTGCGCCTGACCCCGTCGTCCCCAATCGGACGCCGCCGGGATTCGACCATCCTCCCAAGACGGTCTGACACCGCGTTCCGCCGCGCCGGTCTCTGACGACCGCGCCTGTGCTCCTCTCGGACCGGACCGAAGGCCGCCTCGCGGCGCCGCGCCGACGTCCGACAATCGATGGTGTTTTCGATGCGTTCAGTCTGCCTCATGGCGGCCGTGGGAGCCCTCGCGGCGTCAGCCCATGCCGCGCCCCTGACCTTTTCCGAAGCCCTGACTCTCGCCGCGCAGTCCGCGCCAAGCCTTGAAGCCCGGGCCGACGACCTGAAGTCCGCACAGTCGGCCAGCCGCGCGGCCGGACAATCGCCCGATCCGAAACTGTCCCTGGGCATGGAAGGGCTGCCGGTCACCGGGGCCGACGCCGGACGGCCCTTCCGGGATCAGTTCAGCGACTTAAGGGTCGGCGTCAGCCAGGACATGCCCAGCCTCGCCAGGCGGCGGGCGCAGCGGCAGAGAGCCCAGGCCGATATCGGCGCCGCGGCCAACGGGCGTGACGCGGAATCTCGCTCGGTGCGGCTCCAGACGGCCATAGCCTGGATCGATCTTTTCTATGCCGAACGGCGTCTCCAGGCGATTGACGACACGACGGCGGTGGTGACGAGGCAAAGGGACGCCGCTCCGGCTCAACTCGCGTCCGGGACTCTGCGTCCCGCCCAAAGCCTGGACGCCGACAGGATGACGGCGACGCTGGCCGATCGTCGCGCGGACCTTCGGGCGGCGGTGACCCGCGCCCGGGCGACCTTGGCGCGCTGGACCGGGGACCCGGCGCCCGAGCCGGCCGGACCGTCGCCGACGCTGACAGTCGACGCCACGCGGCTGCGCGATCGGATTGACGCCCTGCCCGCCCTGACGAGCTTTGACGCCATGGCCCGCCAGGCCGACGCCGACATCGCCCTGACTGTCGCCGACAAGACGCCCGACTGGAGCTGGGACCTCGCCTACCAGCACCGGGCCCCGCGCTTTGGCGACATGATGATGGCGCAGGTCACCCTGGCCCTGCCCTTGTTCGCGGCCACCCGGCAGGATCCTGTCATCGACGCCCGTCGACAGTCGGCGAACCGCGTTCGCGCCGACCGGGCCGCGGCCCGCCGCGACCTGCTGGCCAGCCTGGACGCCGATCTGGCCGATCACGACGCTCATCGCGATCGCCTGGCGCGCGCCAGGGCCGTACTCACGCCGCTAGCCCAGCGACGCGTCGACCTTGAGACGGCCAGCTACGCGGCGGGAAACGCCAGTCTGGCCGATGTTCTCGGCGCGACGCTCGATCTGGCGGAGGCCCGGCTCGACAACCTCGATCGGGAGGCGACTGTCGCGCGCGACGAAATCCGCATCCTCTTCTCCTACGGGACCGACGACCAATGACCGCGCCAGTCAAGACCGCCCTCCGAAGGACTGTCGCCACAGCGGCCATGATCCTCGTCGCCAGTGGTGCGGGCTACGGTCTCGCCCAACTGCGTCAGAGGCCGGCGCCGGCGGCCGCGCCCAAGGCGCCGGCGGGTCCAAAGGTGCTCTACTGGTACGATCCGATGAAACCGGCGCAGCACTTCTCGGCGCCGGGCAAGTCCCCCTTCATGGATATGCCTCTGACTCCGCGCTACGCCGACGCCGGCAATGACGGCGCCGACGCCCCGCGCGGCGTGTCGATCGACCCCGCTACCATCCAGTCCCTCGGCGTCAGACTGGCGACCGCCGAACGGACTCCGATCAGCCAGTCGATCGACGCCTCTGGCGTGGTGGACTTCGACCAGCGCGATCTGGCGATCGTCCAGGCCCGGTCGGCAGGATATGTGCAACGGACCTATGGCCGGGCGCCCGGAGACGTGGTCCGTGCCGGCGCTCCTATCGTCGACCTGATGATACCGGCCTGGGCCGGGGCTCAACAGGAGTACCTGGCGGTTCGCCGCGGCGGCGACCCACCCCTCGAAGCTGCGGCGCGGCAAAGGTTGCGCCTCATCGGCATGCCCGACGCCCTGGTGGCGGCCGTGGCGCGGGATGGGCAGCCGAGACCCGTGACCACGGTCAGCTCCCCACTGGGTGGAGTGATCCAGACCCTCGACGTGCGTCAGGGTATGGCCGTCGCCATGGGACAGACCCTC
>CAIQDO010000210.1 GCA_903870555.1 uncultured Caulobacteraceae bacterium | reverse complement strand
TGCCGAGCCCCAGGCCCTTGCCGAGCAAACCGCCCGAGCCGAGGGCGATCTCCGATTGGATGATGTGATAGCCGGCGCCTGACCGGTCCGCTTCCGGATTGAGAAAGGTGAACAACCGAGCATTCTGATACGGCTTGAGAATGAACTTCGACGCCAGCGGCACCACGACAGCCACGGCTGCCAGGGCGCCGCCGACCACTCTCAGGCTCAGGCCAGCCAGCACCATCATCAGGCCGCCGGTCGCGGCGATGAGGATCGCCGTGCCGAGATCCGGCTGGTGGGCCACCAGCGCCGCAGGCAGACCGATCAAGCCGACGGGGACCAACAGCCACCAGGACCATCGGGCTCTGGCGGCCGACAGACCATGGTAAAATCGCGCCAGGGCGAGCACCAGGCCGATCTTGATGAACTCGGACGGCTGAATACGAACGGGACCGATGTCCAGCCAACGCTTGGCCCCCAGGGTCGAGTGCCCGATCACCGCCACCGCCAGCAACATCAGCACGCCGAAGCCGTAGATCGGGTAGGCCATGGTGAACCAGACACGCAGGTCGACGGTCGCCATGGCGATCATCATCAGGAAGCAGACGGCATAGAGGACAAGATGCCTGCCGGCCCACGGCGACCAGCTCCCTCCGGCGATAGAATAGAGCATGACGCCGCCGATGCCGGCGATCGCGGTCAGCAGAAGGCACAGGGTCCAGTCGATCTGGCCAAGCTTGACGATCAGCCGGTCGCGTTCGCCGGGTCGACTGATGGCGCTGACGGTCATGCGGCGACCTTTGGGTCGGCGACGCCAGTCGCGGGCGCATCCTGGGGCAGCGGTTGCACGATGCGGCCGCGGACGGCGGGATCCTTCAGCAGGGCGACCCTCATGATCTCCGCCGCCTTCGGCGCCGAGGCCTCGGCGCCGAAGCCTCCGTGCTCCACCAGCACGCTCATCGCATATCGCGGATCGTCGTAGGGAGCATAGGCGATGAACCAGGCATGGTCGCGCAGAGCCCAGGCTCCGTGGGCGCCGTGCGCGCCCTGGGTGGCGCCGGTGTAATTGTGAGATTGCGCCGTACCCGTCTTGCCAGCCATTCGCACCGGCCCTAGCCCGAGCTGGGCATACTGGGCCGCCGTGCCGGACTCCACCACCGCCGCCATGGCGGAACGGACGAAGTCGAGGTGTTCTCGCGCAAAAGGCAGGTTCGGGACCGCCGCTCCCGAAGGCTGCGCGACATCGCCGATCGACTGGATCAGACGCGGCCTCAGGGCGGCCGCGCCATTGGCGAGCCGTGAGCACATCACGCACAGCTGCAAAGCGTTGACGCTGACATAGCCCTGCCCGATGCCGAGACTCGGTGTCTCGCCCGCGTGCCAAGCCGGATCCTTCGGAAAGTTGAGCCGCTTGTAAGCCGAGTCCGGCACCAGCCCCGGCTTCTGGCCGGAAACACCGATATCGAAGGTCTCTCCCAGACCGAATTTACGCGCGGTCGCGGCGATGGCGTCAGGGCC
>CAIQDO010000209.1 GCA_903870555.1 uncultured Caulobacteraceae bacterium | reverse complement strand
TTCGATCCGCGCGACCCGGTCCCGACGATGGGCGGGACCGTAACGTCCGGCGAGCCCCTGATGAGGCCCGGCGGCTACGATCAGCGGCTGGGGCCCCAGGTCTACGGGGCCCATGCGCCCTTTCTGCCGATCGAAGCCCGCCCCGACGTGTTGGCGTTCCAGACCGAACCCCTGGCGGAGGATGTCGAGGTGACGGGAGACATCCTCGTCAATCTGTGGATCAGCTCGGACGGGCCGGACACCGACTTCACCGTCAAGCTGATCGACGTCTATCCGCCGAGCGAGGACTACCCCGAGGGCTACGCCCTCAACCTGACCGATGGCATTCTCAGGTGCCGCTACCGGGACTCCTGGGAGCGCCCGTCGATGATGACGCCCGGCCAGGTCTACCGGATCACGGTCACGGCCTTCCCGACCTCGAATCTGTTCAAGCGCGGTCACCGCATCCGGCTCGACGTCTCCTCCAGCAACTTCCCCCACTTCGACGTCAATCCCAACACCGGCGCGCCCGAAGGGACGGGCCTGACCCGCCGCGTGGCCCGGAACACCGTTTTCCTGGACGCCGAAAGGCCGTCACACGTGGTGCTGCCAGTCATTCCAAGTCGCTCCTGACCCCGGTCGACCGCCCTCAAGCGTTGAAATTCAGCTTCAGGCCCGGTTCCGCGGCACGTCCCGGAACGGTCGGTCGTTGTCGCTGCGCGGCTCCTTGGGCATGCCCAACACCCGTTCGGCGATGATGTTGCGCTGGATCTCGTCGGTGCCGCCGGCGATCGAGCCGGCCGGCACCGACAGCAGGATCTCGCTGATTAGCCCCTCCAATGGCGCATCCTCCCCGGTCAGCATCGCCTCGGCCCCGATGATCACCGTGTGCACATGGGCGGCGGCCCGGGCCACATGGCTGGCGGCCAGCTTGCCGAGCGAACCCTCGGGGCCCGGCGCGCGGCCCTGGGCCTGGGCGGCTCGGGCGCGGCGGGCCGTCCATTCCGCCGATTTCGCCAGGGTCAAAAGCTTGGCGATCTCCTGGCGCACCACGGGGTCGTGCATCTTCCCCGTCGCCGTGGCCCGCTCCAGGATCAGGTCCACCCGCCCGGCCCGCTGCGGATACCAGCGGTAGGGCTCCATTGCGATGGCGTTTTCGGCCCGCTCCTCGTCATAGATCGGCCCCTGCCGCTCGACCGGCTTGCCGCCCGCCGCGGCCAGGCCGTCGGCCCCGCGGCGCTCGTGCATCAGGGTGGTGGTCGCCACCGCCCAGCCCTCGCCCAGCCGGCCGACGAGATGCGCCTGGGGAACCTCGGCGTCGGTGAAGAACACCTGGTTGAACGAGGCGTGACCGTTCATCTGTTTCAGCGGGCGCACCTCCACCCCCGCCTGACGCATGCCCAGAATGAAGTAGCTGAGCCCCTCGTGCTTGGGCGCATCGAAATCGGTGCGCGCCAGCAGCAGGCCCCAGTCGGCGTGATGAGCGCTGGTGGTCCACACCTTCTGGCCATTGATGACCCAGCGGCCGTCGATCAGCTCGGCCCGGGTCAGCGCCCCGGCCAGGTCCGAGCCGCTCCCCGGCTCGCTGAACAGCTGGCACCAGTTGTCTTCCCCGGTCAGGGCCCGACGCAGGAACTTCGCCTTCTGGACATCGTCGCCGTGCGCCAGCAGTGTTGCTGTGGCCAGGCCGCGCACGCCGCTGCGCGCCACGCTCACCGCCCCGATCCGCCGCATCTCCTCGGCGACCACCGCCTCCATGGCCGCCGGCAGGTCGCGTCCGTGCCAGGTCCGTGGCCAGCTTGGCGCGCCCCAGCCGGAATCGATCAGCCGGTTGCGCCAGTCGGCAAGGCTGAGGTTCGGGTTCCAGTTGGCCTCCAGCCAGGCCCGGACCTCGTCGCGCACGCTCTGGCGCCGGTTGTCTGTCGTTGTACCAGTCATCGCCTCACACCCCCCAGCCGCGCAGCATCAGCTCGCGATGCCAGGCCGGATCGCCAAGGAACACCTCGGAACTCTTGGCCCGCCGAAACCACAGCTGGGTGTCGTTGTCCCAGGTGAAGCCGGCGCCGCCATGGATCTGGATGGTGTGCCTCGCCGTTGACATATAGGCGTCCGACGCTCCGGCCTTGGCCAGGGCGGCGATGGCGGGCAGCTCCGGATCGTCCTCGGCCGCCGCCGAGGCCGCCGCATAGGCCGCCGACATGGCCAGCTGAACCTCCAGCAGCATGTCGGCCTGCTTGTGCTTCATCGACTGGAACGAGGCGATCGGCCGGCCGAACTGAACGCGCAGATTGGCGTAGTCGAGCGCCGATTGCCTCAGGCGCTCCGCCCCCCCGACCATCTCATTGGCCAGGCACGCCGCCGCCTGGGTCAGGGTCCGCGTCAGCGGCCCCGCCGCCGCCCCCGCCTCGCCCAGCAGCCGGGCCTCGACCCGGTCGAATGTCAGCCGCGCCAGTTTGCGGGTTGGATCGAGCACCTTCAGCGCTTGGCGCGTCAGCCCCGGCGCATCCGCCTCGACGGTGAACAGCGACAGGCCGTCCTCGCCCCCGGAGCCCGGCCGCCGCGCGGCGGCGACGATCAGATCGGCGGTGTGACCGTCGACCACGAAACTCTTCACCCCCTCCAGCTTGAACCGATCGCCCCCCAACGGCGTCGCCGTCGTTTCGATGCCGCCCAGGTCCCAGCGCCCGTTCGGCTCAGTGAAGGCCAGGGTCGCGACACACTCACCCAGCGCGATCGACGGCAGAAGTGCGGTCTTCTGCCCGTCGGTCCCGGAATTCAGGATCGCCGTCGCCGCCAGCACCGTGGTGGAGAAATAGGGCGCGCACAGCAGGGCCCGGCCCATCTCCTCCAACACCAGGCCCAGCTCCACGAAGGAAAAGCCCTGGCCGCCAAATTCCTCGGGTATATGCACCCCGGTCAGGCCCAGTTGGGTGTTCAACGCCCGCCAGCCCTCCCGGTCCCAGCCGGCCTCGCTCTCCATATGCCGCCGCACGGTCGACGGCGGCGAATGCTCGGCCAGGAACCGCCGCAACACGGACCGGAACTCGGTCTGTTCTGGGGTAAAGCTGAACTGCATCGGTCCGGGCTCCCGCCGCCGCTCAGGCTTCGAACGACGGGCCGGCGATGATCGCCGCCTTGCCGGTCAGCTGTCCCATTCACCGTTCTCCCTGATCCGTTCGTTGCGCCCTTATGGGCCTGTATCCAGGTGTCCTGGACGCAGGCGGGCGTCGGATCGACAGTGAAGGCTGCGGCGGCTGCGCGTCAACGCCAAGGCGGCAAGCGGCGCTTGAACGGCGGCTTGACTCATTTCGACGTTTAGCTAATTATCATGTCATGAACTTGGTTTTCAAGGCCCTGGCCGATCCGACGCGCCGTCGTGTGCTTGAGCTTCTGCGCGCGCGGCCTATGACGGCGGGAGAGCTGTCCGACCAGTTCCCGGTGTCCAAGCCGACCATGTCCGCCCATTTCGCCGTGCTGCGCGAGGCCGATCTGGTCGACGCCCACAAGTCCGGCAAGACCGTCACCTACCGGCTGAAGCTGTCGGTGCTGGAAGAGGCCCTTCTGGGTTTCGCCGGCGTCTTCGGCATGTTGGCCGGCGCCGACAGACCCGCCGATCCCCTTAAGGAAGGAACCCTGCCGTGAACCGCGCCCGCCTGATGCCCGCCGCCGCCGCCGCCGCGGCCCTGTTGCTCGCCGCCTTCGCGCTGAAGGCCGCCGAACACGCCGGACTTATCCCGCCGCTGGGCGCGGGCCGGTCGTTCCAGGTCATGCTCGGCGTCGGCCTGGCCATCTACGCAAACCGAATCCCTAAGGACCTGGGGGCCATGCAGGGGCTCGCCGCGGCCAGCCGAAAGCAGACGGCTCTGCGCGTCGCCGGCTGGTCCTTCTGCCTGGCCGGTATCGCCTACGCCGTGCTGACGGCGGTCCTGCCGACGCCGACCGGCGACGCCCTCGGCATCGGCGCCGTGGCCGCCGCCATGGTCTTGACCCTCGTCGTCATCACGGCCTGTCGTTACGGGCCGCGCTCGTTCACGCGCTGAAATTCAGCTTCAACCCCGGCTCCGGCCAGCGCATGCGGATCAGCCGCCCGGTCTGCGACATCGTGATGTAGGCGTCCCTCATGTCCGCCCCGCCGAAGCAAATGTTGGTGACCATGCGGTCGGGCAGGGGGGTCTGGCGCACCGCGCCGGCGGGACCGATGGTGGTGATCCCGTCGGCGATCGAGGCGACACAGACATCGCCATTGGCCTGAACCGCCAGGCTGTCGAAGAACGCCCGGCCGGGCGCGGCGCCCACCAGCCGCCCGCCGCGGCCGCCCTTGACCACCTTGCCCGGCGCGGCGAGATCCCAGGCGATCAGCCGGCCGGTGAAGGTCTCGGCGGCGTAGACCACGGTCTCCTCAGGCGAAAGGCCAACGCCGTTGTAGCCCGTGCCGCCGAAGGAGACCTCCTCGGCGTGCGATCCATCCGGCGTCGCATGGTAGAGACCGCTGAGATGGCGGGTGCGCCCGGTCTGCCGGCCATAGTCGGTGAACCACATCCCGCCCTGGCGGTCGAACACCAGGTCGTTGGGAGCCGACAGCGGATTGCCGCCGACGCTGTCGTACAATCGCTCGCCCTTGCCGGTGGCGAGATCCACCCGGTCGATCCCGGCCTGGATCGGCGGCAGGCTGGCGGTTCCCTGCGGCAGGCCGCCGCCGCCATTGTTGGCGACATAGACAGCGCCATCCGGCCCTAGCGCCGCGCCATTAGGTCCGCCGCCGAGGTCGCACACCACCTCGACCTTGCCGTTCCACACCCGCGACAGCGTGCCGCGGGCGATCTCCACCAGGATCACCGAGCCGTCGGCCATGGCGATCGGCCCCTCGGGAAATTGCAGCCCCTCGGCCAGAACCTCGAACGTCATCGGTCGATCCTCCCACTTTTGCCGCAGCCTACGGGGCTTCGCGCGTTGACGCGACCGCGTCGCGCGATCAAGTTGAGAAAACGACTCCGCCGTCAGGTTGCGGGGCGAGGCGACCGGGAGATCGAGACCATGACGATTGCCATGAAAGTGGAAGCGGAAGACGTCGCCGCCTTGCCGCTGGAGACGCTGAACCCGGCCCGGGTCGACCGCTTTTCCAACGACACCATCTGGCCGGTGTTCGAACGCCTGCGCCGCGAAGACCCCGTCCACTTCACCCCCGACAGCGAATACGGGCCCTACTGGTCGATCACCAAGTGGAACGACATCATGGCGGTCGACACCAACCATGAGGCCTTCTCCTCGGCCGAGGGCATAGGCCTGGCCAATCTCGCCAACATGGCCGAACAGGAGAAGGTGATGGGTCAGCGCCGCCGCGGCGGGGCGGGCTTCATCACCATGGATGAGCCCGAGCACAGCCAGGCGCGCAAGGCGGTCAGCCCCACCCTGGCGCCGTCCAACCTCCACGCCATGTCGCCGCAGGTGCGCGAGCGCGCCGGCCAGATCCTCGACTCCCTGCCGATCGGCAAGGAATTCGACTGGGTCGACCTGGTGTCGAAGGAGCTGACGGCCATGACCCTGGCCACCCTGTTCGACTTCCCGTTCGAGAAACGCCGCAAGCTGCCCTGGTGGTCCGACATGATCATGAACCAGCCCGGCCACGGCCCGGTCGAGAGCTGGCAGCAGAAGGGCGAGGCGATGTTCGAGTGCTTCGGCGCCTTCACCGAGCTGTGGAACGAGCGCGTCAACGGCCCGCCCGGCAACGACCTGATCTCGATGCTGGCGCACAATCCGGCCACGCGGAACATGCCGATGGAGACCTACCAGGGCAATGTCGTGCTGCTGATCGTCGGCGGCAACGACACCACCCGCAACACCATCTCCGGCAGCGTCTACGCCCTGAACAAGAACCCCGACCAGTACGCCAAGCTGCGGGCCAATCCCGAGCTCGTGCTGCCGATGATCTCCGAGACCATCCGCTGGCAGACGCCCCTGGCCCACATGAGCCGGGTCGCCACGCGCGACGTCGAGATCGGCGGCAAGATGATCAAGAAGGGCGACCGGGTGGTGATGTGGTACATCTCCGGCAACCGCGACGAGACGATGATCGACGATCCCAACGCCTACATCATTGACCGGGAACGGCCTCGCCAGCACATGTCCTTCGGCTTCGGCGTCCACCGCTGCGTCGGCAACCGCGTCGCCGAGATGCAGCTGACCATCATCTGGGAAGAGATCCTCAAGCGCTTCCCGGAGATCAAGGTCGTCGGCGAGCCGGTGCTGAACTACTCGGCCTTCGTGCACGGCTATGAGAGCCTGCCGGTGATCATCCCGACGCGGAACTAGAGCATCGTGCGGAAAAGTGGGAACCGGTTTTCCGCAAAAACGATGCGAAATCAAAAATCTAGAGCG
>CAIQDO010000208.1 GCA_903870555.1 uncultured Caulobacteraceae bacterium | reverse complement strand
CGCCCTGACGGTTCGATTGCGCGCGACCCGCGCAATCCACGCCACAACGTTTTCGAAAACCCTGGCGAGGGTAGCGACATTTCCTGGCGTTCGTGGCGTCTTGGCGTTGAAATGACTGTCGCCGAAGCCCTCAGCCCGCCGAGTCTTCCCAATCGAGGGTGCGCTGAACGGCCTTCCTCCAGTGGGCGTAGCCGCGGTCACGTACCTCTGAGGTCATGCTAGGGGACCAGTCGGCGTCGGCCTTCCATTGGGCGCGCAGGGTTTCCAGGTCCGGCCAGAAACCAACGGCGAGGCCGGCGGCATAGGCCGCGCCCAGACAGGTTGTCTCAGGCACCCTCGGACGGACCACAGGCGCATCCAGGACATCGGCCTGGATCTGCATCAGCAGGCCGTTGGCGGTCATGCCGCCATCGACCTTGAGGATATCCAGCGGCCGGCCGGAGTCGGCGGCCATGGCGTCGACAACTTCGCGGGTCTGCCAGGCCACGGCCTCAAGCGCGGCGCGGGCGATATGGGCGCGTGTGACGTAGCCGGTCAGGCCGACCAGCACGCCGCGGGCGTCCGGCCGCCAGTGCGGGGCGAACAGGCCGGAGAAGGCGGGCACCAGGGCGCAGCCGCCATTGTCGGGCACGGAGGCCGCCAAGGCTTCGATCTCTCCCGCCGAGCCGATGAAACCAAGGTTGTCGCGCAGCCACTGCACCAGGGCGCCGGTGACGGCGATTGATCCCTCAAGGGCGTAGACCGCCCGCTGACCGTCTACGCGGTAGGCCACCGTGGTCAACAGGCCGTGGGTGGAGGGCACAGACGTCTCACCGGTGTTGACCAGCAGGAAGTTGCCGGTGCCGTAGGTGCATTTGCCCTCGCCCGGCCGGAAACAGGTCTGACCGAAAAGGGCGGCCTGCTGGTCGCCGAGCGCCGAAGCCACCGGCACGCCCTCAAGGACGCCGCGGGCCGTGCCATAAACTTCAGAAGAGGACCGGATCTGTGGCAGCATCGCTCGCGGAACGCCGATCGCCGCCAGCAGGGAGTCGTCCCAGTCCAGAGTGGCGAGGTTCATAAGCATGGTGCGGCTGGCGTTGGTGACATCGGTCACGTGGCGGCCTGTCAGTTTCCAGATCAGCCAGGAGTCGATGGTGCCGAACAGGATCTCGCCCCGCTCGGCGCCGGCGCGGCCGCCCTCCACATTGTCGAGCAGCCAGCGGATCTTCGGACCGGAAAAGTAGGTGGCCAGGGGCAAGCCGCAAAGATCGCGGAAGCGGTCCTGGCCACCGTCCCGCCCGAGGTCCAGAGCCAGAGCCGCCGTCCGGGTGTCCTGCCAGACGACCGCGTTGGCGATCGGAACGCCCGTCGCGCGGTCCCATAGCAGCGTGGTCTCGCGCTGATTGGTGATCCCGACGGCGGCGATATCCGACGGACCGACTGTCAGTCGGCTCATGGCCTCGGCGGTGACCTGCTCGACATTGGCCCAGATTTCGAGAGCGTCATGTTCAACCCAGCCAGGACGCGGGAAAATCTGGCGGTGCTCCCTCTGCGCCCAGGCGGCGACGGCCCCGTCCGCGTCGAAGATCATGCAGCGTGACGACGTGGTCCCCTGGTCGATGGCGGCGATGTAGCGGCGGGTCACGGTGCGCCTCCCCTGAAGCTGTGTTTCAGCCCTTTCTACCGGTTTGGCCGACGAAGGCGAGATGGTGGAGAACCACGCCGCTGGTTACGGCGACGTTGAGCGAATCGAAGTCCCCCGCCATCGGGATCGAAACCGTCCGGGCGCGCGACAAAATGCCGTCCGGCAGGCCAGTCCCTTCCGTCCCCAAAAGCACCGCGGCCCGCGCCGGCCGCTCGAGATCAACCAGGCAATCGGCGCCTGAGGGACTGAGCGCAAGAGACTCGAACCCGTGAGCCCTCAACAGGGCGATTGGATCCTCGTGCCGGTCAAAGCGAGCGAAAGGCAGGCTGAAGGCGGCGCCGACGGAAACCCGGATCGCCTTGCGATAGAGCGGATCGCAACAGGTGGGATCGAGCAGCACCGCCGAGGCTCCGAAAGCGGCGGCATTGCGAAACACGCCGCCAATGTTGTCGTGGTTGGCGATACCGAACAGCACCACCACCAGCGCGCGGGGCGGGCAGCCCGCCAAAAGGCTATCCACCGACAGGGGCGCCGCCCTCAGTCCATAGGCCAGAATACCGCGATGAATCGGGAAGCCAGCGATGACATCCATCACCGCTTGGCCGGCGCTGTAGACGGGCGTGTTCGGATCGAACCGCTCGATCAGGGCCGCCAATCGGTCGATTCGTTTGTCGGCGATCAGAAGGGCGTCAGCGCGATACCGCGGGCTGCGGGCGAGAACATTGAGCACCACCTCGCCTTCGGCGATGAAACTGTTCAGTCGCCCTGCGAGATCGCGCTCGCGCACGTCTCGGAAAACCGCGATTCGCGGGTCGAGGGGGTCATCGATGGAAATGATCTGGGCCAAGCCGAGGGCATCGCCGCGGTCCTGTCCAGGGTCAAGCGGAGAACGCAAAAACCCGCCGGGTTTTTTGCCCGGCGGGTTTTTGGGAACTTTGGGTGCGGGGACAGGATTTGAACCTGTGACCTTCAGGTTATGAGCCTGACGAGCTACCGGGCTGCTCCACCCCGCGACAAAGGTGCGGATAGGGGACGTGAGTGAAGGGCGGCCTAGGGGATCGGGTT
>CAIQDO010000207.1 GCA_903870555.1 uncultured Caulobacteraceae bacterium | reverse complement strand
CGCGTCCTGGATGCAGCGGGTCATGGACCGCGTGACCGCCTTTGTTGGCACCCCCCTTGCCCTT
Organism: uncultured Caulobacteraceae bacterium; assembly: GCA_903870555.1. GTDB lineage: Bacteria > Pseudomonadota > Alphaproteobacteria > Caulobacterales > Caulobacteraceae > Acaudatibacter > Acaudatibacter boreus. Next base: position 4,490 of record CAIQDO010000207.1, on the reverse strand, counting down.
GTGGCCTTGACTCTGGGTCTCGCCGCCTGGATCGGCGCCGTCGCCCGGTTCGACCCCGGGCGTGGCGGCCAGGACGCGTTCGCCTGGCTGGAGCTGGCCGCGACCTGCGCCGCCCTGCTGGTGGCGGTGCTGATCCTGGTCACCCAGCGGCGAGAGGACATCCTTGCCCAGCGCCGCAGCCAGCTGATCCTCCAACTGGCCATCCTGTCCGACAGGAAGGCCGCCAAGATCATCGCCCTGCTGGAGGAGATGCGCCGCGACGCGCCCGGCCTGAACGACCGGGTGGACGCCGAGTCCGCCGACATGGCCATCCCCACCAATGTGCTGGAGGTGGTCGCGGCCATCGATCAGATGAGCGTCCCCTCCACCGAATGACGCCCCGTCTTGGCGGCGGGGTGAAATCCGCGCCGGTTCGCCCTATATGGCAGGCCGTGACCCAGACCCTGACAGACGACCTCGTCGCCCCCTTCCAGATCGAAGCCCAGCCCGTGCGCGGGCGGATCGTCCGCCTCGGCCCCGCCGTCGACGAGGTGCTGAGCCGCCACGACTATCCCGACGCCGTGGCCAACCTCCTCGGCGAGGCCTGCGCCCTGGCCGCCCTGGTCGGGGCCAGCCTGAAGTTCGAGGGGAGGCTGATCGTCCAGGCACAGGGCGACGGGCCGGTGGCCTATGTGGTGGTCGACTACGACACCGCCGGTCATCTGCGCGGCTACTGCCGCTTCGACGCCGAACGGGTGGCGGCGGCCAGCCAGGGCTTCGCCCGGCCGGGCGCCGGGACGTTGCTGGGCAAGGGCGTGTTCATCATGACCGTGGATCAGGGCCCGGACATGGACCGCTACCAGGGTGTCACCCCGATCGAGGGCGAGACCCTGGCCCTCTGCGCCGAGACCTACTTCGCCCAGTCGGAACAGACCCCCACCCGGGTGCGCCTCGCCGTCGGCCAGGCCGACGTCGGCGACGGGCCCAAGTGGCGCGCCGGCGGCCTGCTGATTCAGAACATCGCCGAGGACCTGGCCCGCGGCTCGACCGCCGACGCCTGGGACACCGCCCAGGCCTTCTTCGAGACGGTCGGCGAGGACGAGCTGATCGACCCGATGGTCCCCAGCGAGACCCTGCTGTGGCGACTGTTCCACGAGGACGGCGTGCGCATGTTCCCCGCCAAGGCCCTGACCGGCTTCTGCAGGTGCTCGGAGGAGAAGATCGTCGGCATGCTGCGTTCCTTCCCCGTCGAGGAGCGCGCCGACATGGTCGAGGACGACGGGCATATTCGGGTGACCTGCGAATATTGCTCGCGGATCTACGCCGTCGCGCCGGAGGCGGTCGACTGAGGGGTGGGCGAGACCGGCCGGGCCTGGAGATCGGTCCGACCACTAAACCAGACGCAGCCGAGGCGTGGCGCGATCATCGCCCAAGGCGGCCCGCCAGCGGCGTATGGCCCCCTCGATGACCGGGTGACGTTCGGCGCTGGAAACGGTCATGCCGCGGCTGGCCGGCGCGCGCAGGATATGGTCGCTCCGCCCATCCTGTCGCATCGTGTGGGTGCGATTGATGATGTGGTCGATGATCTCCGGCCCGGCCAGCTCCGAGACCCGTCCGGCGTCGACCAGGGCGGCGATGCGGTTCTGGTAGCCCGCGAGCAGTTCGGCCGGCGGCTCGACGTTGGGATCGTCCAGATCGCCGATCCGCAGCATCACGGTCAGGGTCGAGCCAGGCGCGCGTTCGCGGTCATGAGGCACGCTGGTGAGAATTCCGTCCATGGCCACGGCCCGGCCTTCAGAGACGCCGTTCATGATCTGAAACCACAGCCCCTCGCTGACGGCGCGGTCCTCGGCAATCATGAACAGCTGATGGCCGAGGATGAAGATCCGGCCGGTATGGGCCCAGAATGGTCCGTCGAACCTGACCTTGAGCTGATCGCCCTCGCGCCAGATCGGAACGAGGTCCGCGAAGGGCAGGGAATTGGCGAACCGGTGTCTGACCTGCAGATAGAGGCCTGGGTAGCGGTCGCCGTCGCGGGCGATCTCGTTGCGGCTCTGCTCCGCCGCCTTGGGCAGCCATTCGCTAACGACCCCGGCCGTCGCCGACGCCGGGGGCGCCATCGGTTCAGGCTCACGCTCGGCTTGGCCGCCGGAGAGCCGTTCGGCGAACCGTTCGATGGGCTCGTTCCAGTCCCGGCGGTTGAAGCCTGGCGTGCGCACGGCGATCAGGCCGGTGAGTTGCGAGAGATTGTGGTCGCTCGGCCGGACCTGGCCCCGCACCCAGCGACTGATCACCGACTTGTCCACCTGCACCGCCACGGCGACGCTGGAACGACTGAGGTTCAGCAGATCAAACGCCAAGGCCAGCTTCGCGCCGAAGTCGGCCACCTGCTCATTCATTCCATCGCCCCCACGGCCCCTGGCTGACTCCGACGGCAACATAATCGCCGACTTTTCGCCAAGCCATAGGGGCCAGTCCGATCCCGAGCCGGCCGAAGGCCCCTCTGCATCGATTTGCAACGCCTGAAGTCGTCGGATGCAACCAGGAGTCGGCGGATGCAACGCGCTGACCGCTCTCGATGGCCTATTTTCACCTTCAAAGCGCCACGGCTTCGCCGGGCCAGGCCATGCCAGAGAAGGATCCCAATTCCATGAATCGACACGTCGCCATCGCCGTCGCCCTTGCCCTGCTCGCGCTTCCTGCGGTCGCCGCCGCCCACGTGGGGGATGTCACCACGGTGAGTTTCGACTATCCACTTCCCGGTCATCCGACCGAAGTGTCGGGCTCATTTTCCTTCGACGCCTCCAAGACGGGCGTCGTTGGTCTTGGCGACCTCATAACATTTGATGTCACCTACGATTCGACCGCGTTTCACCTCGCTGACATCCTGGGTTTCAATACGGACGTCAACTTTGGTTGGAACGTATCTCGCAACGCCTTCGTGCCCACGGCTTCTGACGTGCCCTCGCCGGATTATTCATATGTCGGGAAGGACTATGTAATTGCAGGTTTCAGAAAAATTGGAACCAATTATGAATCGGCGCTTTATCTGCCTGCAGTAAGCTATCCAAGCTCCATTTACACGCTTGCCGCCATCGTTCCGAACGAAGGCTACGTGTTCACTCCCGTTGGGCCGGTCGGATTCGTCATCGAAAGCGTCCTGACCGCGCCCGGCCAGATTCCCGACACGCCTCCTCCCGCCCCCGGCGTGCCCGAGCCCGCCGCCTGGGCGACCATGCTGTTGGGCCTGGGGCTCACGGGATCGGTGGTCCGGAGGCGTCGACGGACCCTCGCCGCCGCCTAACCGGCGGCGCCGGGCAGGGCGATGTCCCGCAGCGCCGCGCGCCACCGCTCGATCGCTGCGTCGACCGCCGGCGATTCGCCTTTCCGGGAGACGGTCATGCCGCGACTGGCGGGCGCGCGAAGCAGGTAGTCAATCGCACCGTCCTCCCGGGGCAGGCCGACGCGGTTGCCGACGTGGGCGATGATGGCCGGCCCCGCCAGCTCTTCCACGCGACCCTGATCCACCAGGGCGGCGATACGGTTCTGGCAAGCCGTGAGCAGATCCGGGTCGGGTTCAGTGTCCGGGTCCTGCAGGTCGGCCACGCGCAGCATCAGCGTCACGGTCGCGCCGGGCGCCCGGCCGCGATCATGGGGCACAGTGGCCAGCACGCCGTCCAGGGCCAGGGCCTTGCCGTGGGGAACCCCGTTGAGGATCTGGAAACACAGGCCCTCGTTTACCGCCAGATCCTCGGCCGCCACGAACAGCTGATGGCCGAGGATGAAGATCCGTCCCTGATGGGCCCAACCCGGTCCGTCGTACTTCACCTTGAGTTGGGCGCCTTCCCGCCAGATCGGCACCAATTCGGCGAAGGGGCGGCCGGTGTTGCTGAACCTCTGGCGGATCTGGACATAGAGCCCCGGGTATCGATCGCCGTCGCCGGCGGTCTCGCCGCGGCTCTGTTCCGCCGCCTTGGGCAGCCATTCCCCCGCGTCGCCCTCGAGCGAGCGGTCGAACCTCGCCAGAGGCAGGCCCCAGTCGAGACGCGAGAACCCCGGCGCCCTTTCGGCGATCAGGCGCGTGAGGCTGGTTAGGTTGTGGTCGCTTGGCTTCACATGCCCGCGCACCCATCGGCTGACCACGGACTTGTCGACAGCGACCGCGCCGGACACCTGATCGCGGCTCAAATTCAACCGTTGCAGCGCCAGGGCGAGCTTAGGTCCGAAGTCCTGCGGAAGTGTGGACGCGCCATGCGGCGTTCGCGGCCTCGCCGGTGAACTGGGCATTGTCGACCGTTCCGAAGGGTTGTCCCTGTTCGCCCCCACCCTGGCCCCCGAACCTCTTGCACCGATTTGCAACTATCCCGATCGTCAGATGCCGTTGGGTGTCGTGGGATGCAACGAAATTCAGCGACGCGACGACCTGTCGATGCAGATGATGACGACCTCAACCTTCGGCAACCATGCGACGGCATTCGCGCGTCACCTGTCGCAACGCGTGGTTCTGATCG
>CAIQDO010000206.1 GCA_903870555.1 uncultured Caulobacteraceae bacterium | reverse complement strand
CTGGGTCGAGGGCAAGACGGTGACCACCCCGTTCGTCAGCGTTCCCGGCATGTTGACCGCCCGTTGCGTCGCCACGCCCGGCTTCAACTACCTGTCGATCCACATCAACCCCAACCCCGGCGGCCAGCGCACCTCTGAACTGCGCGGCGAAGTGATCGTCGGCGGCCAGATCCTCAAGGACTGGGGATTGCATCTGATCGACGCCAACCTGGCGATGGGCGACCTGGTCGACATCGTCCGCCAGGAAGGCGCGGCCTGGACGTCGCGAGGCAAGTAGGACACCGGCCGGCGATGAAGATATTCCTCGTCGGCAAGAGCGCCAGCATCACCCACTGGTTCGAGGACGCCGCCAGCGCCCTTCGGGCAGAGGGTCATGCGGTGAGGCTGGGCGTGGTCCGTCGTCCCTGGTTGAACGCCGGCCTGGAGGCCGCGCTGGCCCAACCTCTGGCCGCCGACATGGCCGCGCGCGCGGCGCGGTTCGATCCGGACCTCGTGCTGGTGATCGGCGGCCTTCACGCCCCGACGGCCTTCCTCGAGCGGTTGGCCTCCCTACCCGGCCGTCCGCCCCTGGTCGGCTGGGCGGGCGACGCCTTCGACGCTGGCGCACGCCGGGCGGCGGACCTCTATGACCTGCTGGCCTATACAGACAGCGGCCTGGTGGCCCGCCACACCGAGATGGGGTTTGCCGCCCGTTGCCTGTTCCTGCCGCACGCGGCCAACCTCGGCAAATCCCCGGCGGAGCGGCCTCGGGCGCTGCGGATGGTGTTCGTCGCCACGCCGACGCCCGGACGCCGGGCCGTGGTCGAGGCGGTGACCGCCCCGCTGGCGATCTTCGGACCGGCCTGGGGCGCAGAAGGGCTGGCCCATCATCAGGTCCACGCGGGTCGCGTGGCGCCAGGCGACGTCGCAGGCCTCTACGCCGGTCACCTGGCTGCGCTCAACATCCGCAACGAATGCAATGTGTTGCATGGCCTCAACCAGCGCAGCTTCGATCCCTATCTGTCGGCGACCCCGGTGGTTACCGACGACCAGGCCGATATCGCCCTGTGCTTCGAGCCGGGCGCCGAAGTGCTGGTTTGGCGCGACACCGACGAGCTGAACGCCGGCTATGATCGGCTGCTGCGAGAGCCGGACCTGGCGCGACGGATCGGCCAGGCGGGGAAACGTCGCCTTTTCGCCGACCACGGATTCGGCCGACGATTGGAAACCCTGATGTCGGCGCTTTGACGAGTCAGCCGGCGGGCGCCCTGCGCGCGCCGCCGAGGAAGTCCCCAGCCGTGAAGCCGGCGGGCGCCGCCACCTCGACGATTGGGTCGGCGCGGTTGTCGAATTCCAGCCGAAGGGCCCGGGTGATCACCGCATGCATGTCGTAAAGGCAGGTGATGTAGGTGAATTCGAAGATCTGTTCGTCGTCCCAGAAGGTGCGCAGCTTGTCGAACACGGCGTCGGGGACCCGTCCGCCGGCGCCGGACAGGCAGTCGGCATAGGCGAGAACCGTCCGCTCCTTGTCGTCGAACAGATCGGAGACCGCCCAGGCCGGCACGGCGGCGATCTTCTCTTCAGACACGCCCAGACCCCGCAGAGACTTGCAGTGCTGAGAGAACACGAACTGGCTGCCCTTCACCCAGCCGGCGCGGGTCTGGCCCAGTTCGCGCAGCACCGGGTCGATCTTGCGCTCGGGATGGCGATAGACGGCGAATCCGTCGACCGCGTGCTGCAGAATGTCGGGGGCCAGGGCGAACACCGTCCACCAGTCACCCGGCGTGCCCGTGGCTGTGCCCGGTTCGGCGACCGGGTCGCGGTCTCCGAACAGCAGCCTATACATTTTCAGAACGATTTCGGCCTTGGCCTCGGACTTCGGGACCTGACGCAGGACGGGCATTGGGTTTCCTCCGGACGGACGGTTGACGCCCGCCGCGTCGAGGCCGCGAGCCCGACAGGTCTAGCAGTCGTCCGCCGACGTCGGAAGCCGTCGCCGCTTCAGCGTCCCGACCAGCGTGAGCCGACCAGGAGGGGGCTGCCAGCCAGGCCGAAGTAGAAACCCAAGTCGTAAAGCGCCGAATTGGCGTGGGGTTCGTAGAACCGCACGGTCCAGGGCAACAGGTGCGGGACGAAGCGGTCGACGACCTCGACGATCAGCATCGCCGGCCCGATGATTCCATGCCAAAGACCAAGGAAAAGCAGGGCGATGTCGCCACCGGCGGCGGCATGGGACGACTCGGCCGATCCCGCGACGCAGGCGCCGAGCATCAGACAGACAGCGACCGGCCACAGCCACACCGGCCAGCGGCTCATTCCGGGCGCCCGCAGGGCGAGCGCCCGATCATGGCTTCGGTAGTGGCTCACACCCGCAAACCGCCGAACAGCCACAGCAGCAGCAGGATGATCAGCACCGTCCCGAGCACACCGCCCAGGCCTGGCAGGCCGTAACTGCGGTAACCGTAGTAGCCGCCTCCGCCGCCGAACACGAGCACCAGAACGACGATCAGAAGGATCAAGCCCATGGCGTTCTCACCCGAATTATCGCCGCCGTGATCGGAGGCGACGAGATAACGGGCGTTGACGGCGATTGTTCCTTCAGAACACCATCGTCCGACGCCGCCGAAGCGGCGTCGTCGAAGTGTGGATCAGAACGCGGCCTTGGCCGTGATCTGGAAGCTGCGACCGACCTGGTAGGTGAACACGTTGGCGCCTCCGCCGGTCGCCACCGTCGTCGCCGGCAGGGTGGTGCCGGCGATCAGAGCCTTGCCCTTAAAGGAGGTGATGTCGTTGGTATTGGCGAGGTTCAGCACCTGGGCCTCAAGGCTGTAGTTGCCCAGCTTGTAGGTGACGGTCATATCGGCCTGGCTGTAGCTGCGGATCTTGCCCGTCGGTCCGGTCGTCCCGCTGGCGGCGTTGGCGTACTGCGGGCCGATGACCTTGTCGGCCACGGTCGCCACCACGGTGTCGTCGCTCTTGATCAGGCCATGACGCTCGTAGCGCAGGCCGGCCGCGGCCGTCCAATAGGGCACATTGGCGAGCTGGTGGCCATTGGCCCCAGGATTCACCGTGTCGCTGTTGCTGATGGCGCTGTTGGACGAGAAGTTGGTGAACAGGCTGAGGCCGTGTCGCAGGATATAGGTCGCCTGGCCTTCCACGCCGTAGTAGGTCGCGCCGCCGTTATTGGTCTGGTAGGTCTCGTTGGTGACGACGTCGGTCAGCGTCTGAATCTTGTGCTTGAAGTCGATGTAGTAGACGTCGGCATCGAAGGTCAGATCACCACTGCTGAACACGGTGCCGAGCTGGTAGTTGGTCGATTCCTGCGGAACGACGTGGTTCTCGCCGGGCGCCGACACATAGAACGACCCGATGTTGGGAACCAGGAAGCCCTGGGCGTATTGGGCGTAGGCCGACCAGCCGGGATTGATCCGGTAGTTGACGGTCAGGAACGGCAGGGCCTTGGTGAAGGTGGCCTCGCTGTAGCTAGGTTGCAGAGAGCCGGACACCGCCAGAACCGGGGCGTGAACGTAAAGTTGGAAGTTCACATATTTCACGCCGGGGGTGATCGTCAGGCGATCGTTCGGCTTGATGACGAACTGAGCGAAGGGCTGGTACTGGTGCCAGCCGGAATATTCGTTGTAGGCGGTGTTGAGCGCGACTTGGCAGGCGCCGTTCCAGGTCTTGCCGGGAGCAACCTGGACGGGAAGCGATCCACAGCCGGTGGGGCCCGGATAGACGGCGGCCTTTTCACGATAGTCCCACTTGCCGGTTAGCAGATCGATGTCGAGGCGGGCCCGCTGGGTCTGGGCCATTTCATACATCACGCCGACTGTCAGGCGACCGAAGTCGAAGTCCTTGTTGAACTTCAGAACATCGCCGCGGACGCGGTATTCGTTGCGCTTGTAATAGCCCGGCAGGCCCGGGGTCTTGTAGCTGGAGGCGTAGCCCGAGCCGCCGGCGGGATAGGCCGCGGGCGGGTTGAGGATGACCATGTTGGCGGCCGCCAGGGCGGTGGCGCCGATCGTGGCGTCATTGGTGGTGTTAAGACCGGACTTGGTCTTGTTGCTGTACCAATAGGTGTAGGAGGTGTTCTCGGCGGTGAACCCACCGCCAAAATCGGCGTTCTCACGCACATAGGCGAAGTCGGTCTGCTTGGTCGTGTAGTTGTACTTGTAATAGTTCTGCAAGGACGGATCGGTTCCGAGGGCGAAACGCTTGCCGTAGGCCTCATTGTCGAGCACGCTGGCGTTGCCGCTGTCGCTTTGATAGTAGTCGTCGTAGTTTCGCGTATAGAGCGCCGTCACCGAAAACTTATCAGTCACCGGCAGATGCAGCTTGATGAACTGGTTGAAACCGGCGCTGGGGCTGTTGCTCAGGTAGCCGTTGGTCTCATATTCCATGAAGTTCATCACGATGTTGAGATCGTGCAACTTGGCGATCGGGCCGGTGGCCAGGGTGGTCACGCCCTGGTGGGTGCCGAAGCTGCCGATGGTCGCGGTCTGGCGCACGCCGGCCTTCTCTTCAAAGGGAAGGGAGTAGAGGTTCAGATTTCCGCCGAAGTTAGCCTGGCCGAGGTCGGTGGCGCCGCCCGGCCCGCGGTCGATGACGATGCCGCCAATGGTCGAGTTGGGAAAGAACGAGTTGGCGTGATGGCTCGGACCGTTGGTGTCGCCCCAGGCGATGCCGTCATAGGTGATGTTGAAGCTGCCGTCGGCAAAGCCGCGCATCGAGATCTTGGCGCCATCGGTCGCCCCGGGACCGTTGGGGTTGGTTGTGGCGTACATAGACGGCGCCAGGGCGGACGAGGTGGTGAAATCGCCGACGCGCGGCGCCCATTCCTCGATGAACTTGCGGGTGATCACCGCTTCCGGCTCAGTGGCGGTCAGGGACGACTTCACCGGCGCCACCTCGGCGGCCTTGCCGCGTACGGCGGTGACCAGCACTTCGCTGACTTCATGGTCGCCGATCGGCGCACCGTCCGCGGCGGCCGCCGCATCCGCGGCGGTCGCGACATCGGCAAAGGCCAGGGCGGCGGTCAGCGCCAGCAGCGAGCCGCCACAGGCGGCGAGGCGCCGACGGTATCCAAAGGTGGTCATTGTCATCAATCCCCAGGTTTATCGACGCCGGCGGGTCAGGACCGTGGCCTTTTTGGCCGTCGGTTTGGCGGTGTCGTTCGGGAGGCGGATAAGTCGACCGAGGGGGATGCGGACAAGTGAAGTCTTTTTGTCAATTCGGTAAAGGTTTTGTGTCGGCCTTGTAATTGCAGAGATTTTTCGGGAGACGCCACGCGGTTCGCGCCGAGGCTGACGCTGGTCTGTGTTGCAACAGACACACTGGGGTTGGCGGCAGGCCGCGAGTTTGACCGTTGCGGAGCCTGTCGGCGGCGGCCTAGGGTTTCCGTCGGCCGACTCGCCCCGATGGCGTCGGCGCCCGGAGACACCGGTGGGAAAACGACCCAACTTCCTGGTGATCGTCGCCGACGATCTGGGGTTTTCCGACCTGGGCGCCTTCGGCGGCGAGATCGCCACGCCCAACCTCGACGCCCTGGCGCGGCGGGGCCTGCGGTTCACCGACTTCCACACCGCCCCGGCCTGCTCGCCGACCCGGGCCATGCTGCTGACCGGGACGGACCACCACATCGCCGGCCTTGGCACCCTCGACGAGGTGGCCAGCCACAGCCAGCGCGGCAGGCCCGGCTATGAAGGCTACCTCAACGACCGGGTGGTGACCGTGACCGAACTGCTACGCGAGGCCGGCTACCGGACGCTGATGACCGGCAAGTGGCACCTGGGCATGACGCTGGAGACCTCACCGCACGCCCGGGGCTTCGAGCGGTCCTTCGCCCTGCTGCCGGGCGCCGCCAACCACTACGCCAGCTCGCCCAAGGCCGGCACCGGCTTCCCGCGACAGGAAAACCTCTACACCGAGGACGATCATTTCATCGAGCCGGCGGCCGACTTCTACACCTCCGACGGCTTCACCGACCGGATGATCGACTATCTCGCCGAGCCGCGCGGGGACGATGCGCCGTTCTTCGCCTGGCTGGCCTTCTCCGCGCCGCATTGGCCGCTGCAGGCGCCCGACGACCTGATCGCCAAATACCGCGACCGCTATGTCGCGGGTCCCGACGCGCTGCGCGCGGCCCGGCTGAAATCGCTGATCGCCCTCGGCCTCTGCCCACCCGACGTCGTCCCCCACCCGGTGGTGGCCAGATCCAAGCCCTGGGACGAGATGACCGACGATGAGCGCGCCGTCTCCGCCCGGACGATGGAAGTCTATGCGGCCATGGTCGAGCGGATCGACTGGAACGTCGGCCGGCTGATCGCCCACCTGGAGTCCACCGGCGAGCTGGACGACACCGTTATCCTGTTCCTGTCGGACAACGGGGCGGAGGGCGCGCTGATCGAGGCGGTGCCGGTGTTCGGCCCCTATCTGATGCAGTTCATCGACCAGCACTACGACAACAGCCTGGACAACATCGGCAGGCCAAATTCCTACGTCTGGTACGGGCCGCGCTGGGCCCAGGCGGCGACGGCGCCCTCCCGGCTGTACAAGACCCACACCGCCGAGGGCGGCATCCGCGTGGTGGCCTTCCTGACCAGCCCCCATCTGGCGCGGCAAGGCGGGATCAGCGGCGTGTTCGCCACCGCGATGGACGTCGCCCCGACCCTCCTTGAACTCGCCGGCGTGTCGCCGCCGGAGGGCGCATGGGCCGGCCGGCCCGTCGAGCCGATCCGTGGTCGGTCCCTGGCGCCCTATCTCCGCGCCGAGGTCGAGGCCGTGCACGGCGAGGACGTCGCCACCGGCTGGGAGCTGTTCGGACGCTGCGCCGTGCGGCGCGGGAGCTGGAAGGCCCTTCTGCTGCCGCCGCCCGACGGACCCGGGGTCTGGCAGCTCTATGATCTGGCGGCCGACCCGGGGGAGACCCATGACCTCGCCGAGGTCGAGCCGGACCGCCTGGCCGGCCTGGTCGCCGACTGGAACGCCTATGTCGAGGAGACGGGCGTGCTGATCTTCAACCTGACCACCTGAAGCCGGTCCCCTTTCCTACTCCTCGACGTGCTCGGACGAGATCTTCTGGGCGGCGATATCGGCGGGATGGAACGGCAGGGCGTTCCACTGCTTGCGCGAATAGAGCCAGGTCTGGTCGGCATAATGCGGCGAGGCCGGATCGGTGGACTGGGAATAGCTCAGCACTGCCTGGGCCACTGGGCCGGCGGCGTCGAAGGTGACAACCTGGATATAGCTTGAGCCATGGAACGGCACATAGCCGACCCCGTCCACCCATTTTGACTGCTGGGCGTTCATCACCCCATCCTCGTTGCCGGGACCCCCGTGCAACGGGATGTGAACGTCGCCGCGCACCGCCACCTGCACCTTCCCCCAGGGCGCGTCGAGGGGAACGTTCCTCTGGCCGAGCAGCGTCACCGCGCCGGCCAGGGCCTGGGCTATCGCTTTGGCCCCGCCCTCGTCGCGCTTGAGACCGTAGGGGGTGTGGACCGGATCGGCGGCGTCGAAGGGCTTGGCGAAGGCGTGGTCGTCGCGGCTGATCAGGCGCCAGAACTCGACGAAGATCGCCGCGCCGACGCTTTCGGTCCCCATCCGTCGGTCCCAGGTCTTCAGGATGGCGCAGGCGCGGGTGAGGTCGACCGGCTTGGCGCCGACGGCGACCGCCGCTTGGGGATGGTCGGCGCAAACCGCTAGGACATCGTCCACGCTCATCTCCGCGGCGTAGACCCGGTCGCCGAACAGCATCGCCTCCACGGCCGCCGGGGTGATGGCAGGGCCCGCTCCGGGCGTCCGGGCGGCCAGTTGCTCGTGGATCGTGATCAGGCCCATACGGGTGCGCAGACTCTGCACCTCGTTGGTCAGGCCGATGATCGGCGAATAGCCCGTCAGGGGCGCGGCGTCATTGGCCAGCCAGTAGCTGTCATTGCTGTTGGCGACGAAGTCCCGGCGGATCGTCGAGGGCATGGCCGAGGCGGGCATCAGCCCGGGAACGACCGAGGCCGGCTCCACGGTCCAATCGCAGGCCGCCTTCGACCCGTCGAGAACGTAGAGCCGCCGGACGGCCAGCAGCGGGATCATCGGGCCGCCAGGCGCGCAGGCCTTGATCCTTTCCGCCGTGAGGTCCGGGGTGGCGGTGATGTCGGCGTAGAGCGCATCGCCATGGCGGTCGGCGGCAATGGTGTTGACCCAGGGAATTCCGGAGGTCGCGGAGATCGCGGCGCGGATCTCGCCCACGGATTTGGCCTGGGCGATCGACAGCCAGGTGTCGCCCGCCCTCACGTTCAGCCGGTTGGCGTCCTTCAGAGCGTAGGCATGGTCGCGCGTCCAGCCGAGTCCCGCCAGGGGACGGGCGATGATCGGCCCATAGATCGAGCTGTACAGGGTCCGCGTCACGGACGCGCCGTCCTTGCGCGCCACAGTGATCACCCGGCGATCCATCGCATATCGCCGACCGTCCACGACATAGGCCGTCGGGTCGTTGGGATCGAGGTTGAGCTGGAACAGGTTGAAGTGCCTGTCGGTCGACACCGTATGGGTCCAGGCCACGTCGTGGTTAAAGCCGATCGACACGCCCGGAATGCCCGACAGGGTGGCGCCCATCACGTCGACCTTGCCGGGGAGCGTCAGGTGGATCTGGTAGAAGCGGTTGGTGGTCAGCCACGGGAAGTGCGGATTGCCCAGCAGCACGCCCGGCCCGCCGGTGACGTCGCCGCCGAACGCCCAGCCGTTGCTGCCCAGCCCGACATCCTTGAACGGATCGAGCACATCGGCCTGCGCCGGCGACAGGGCGCCGACCTTCGCCGGGGTCGCCGGAGCGTTCGCGGCCGGCGGGGCGGCGTTCGTGATCGAGGTCAGCCAGGCGCCGCCGCCGGCCTGGGTCATCTTCTCCTCCATGATCTTCAGGAGGTCTTCCCGCGTTATCGGACGCACCCAGGGCGCGCCACGGCAGGCGATGGGCAGGTGATCGATCCCGGTCCTGCGCAGATAGGCGTTATAGCCGGCGACATAGCCGCGGACCATCTCGCGATAGGCCGGCGAGGCCTTGGTCGCCGCCTTCGCCAGCGCCGGTCCGTCGAGCGTGGCCTTGAAATAGAGGTCGGCCTCGACGTTGTTTACCTCGGCGAAGGACACGGTCGTCGCGCCGGTCGCCCCGAAATACCGGGCGCGTTCCCCCGAGATGGTGACGATCTGGTCGGCCAGCAGGCAGACATTGTCCTCGGCGAAGGCGATGGCCGATCCATAGCCAAGGCCGGCCCAGTCGCCGGCGGTGACATGCGGCACGCCGTACCGGGTGCGGACGATATCGGCTTTCAAGGTCGGGGCCGCGGCGGCCTGAGCCGCCATCACGACGGCGACCGCGGCTGTCGCCATCGCCGTCAAGTGGGTCACTCTGGTCATCGCGTTCCTCCCCGGGTCCGTCCCGCCTCGGGCGGCCCGGGAGACAGGCTCCTCAGGGCTGCATGGCGTAGATCTTGACCAGCCCGTACAGGAAATCCCGGCCGTTGTAGAGCGACGCGACGCGGATCCGCTCGTTGAGACCGTGGACGCCATTGCCGTCCGGGTCGCCGAACATGCCGCTGACGCCATAGGTCGGGATGCCCACCGGCGTGAGGAACGCCCCATCGGTGGCGCCGGCGGTGAGCACCGGAATGATCGGCGTCCCCGGCCAGATCCTGGCGGCCATGGTCTCGATCGGCTTCATGATCTCGGGCGTCAGCGGCGGCGGGGACTTGGTCACCTCGCTGCGCGCGCCCATCGGCGTCACCTTGATCTGGGGATCGGCGACCAGCTCGGTCAGCTTCGCCTGGACCTGCTCGACGGTGGTTCCTGGGAAGATGCGGCAGTTGATGTTGGCCCGGGCCCGCTGCGGCAGGGCGTTGGTGGCGTGGCCGGCCTCCAGCATGGTGGCGACGCAGGTGGTGTGCAGCATGCCGTTGTAGCCGGGATCGGTCTCGACCACCGCCGCGGCCTTGGCGTCTGTCCCGTCCTTGGCCAGGGCGCTCATCGCGGCCCCCATCTCGCCGCCGACCAGCGGCCCCATCTTGGCCAGATAGTCGCGGGAGGCGGAGGTGTATTCGAGCGGGAAGTCGTAGTCGCTGATCCGGGTCAGCCCCGCCGCCAGGTGATAGATGGCGTTGTTGCGGGTGGGCCGCGACGAGTGGCCGCCGGGATTGGTCACTTCCAGACGGAAGTCCTGCGGGAATTTCTCGCCCGCCTGGACATTGAGGGCGATGGGCTTGCCCGTGGCGTCCAGCCGGCCGCCGGCGCCCTCGTTGAGGGCGAAGGCTGCGTCGATCAGGGCCCGCTCGTGGGTGGCCAGGTATCCGGCGCCGTTGAAGGCGCTGGCGGTCTCCTCGCCGCAGGTGAGAGCGAGCTTGACGTCGCGCCGAGGCTTGAAGCCCTCCTGCTTGAAGCGGATCAGGCTGTCGACCCACACCGCCGCCTGCCCCTTCATGTCCGAGGTCCCGCGGCCATAGAGATAGCCGTTCTCCTCGATCAGGGTGAAGGGATCGCGAACCCAATCCTCGCGTTTGGCCTCGACCACGTCGATGTGGGCCAGCAGCAGCATCGGCCTGGCCTTGGGATCGCTCCCCTTCAGCACCGCCACCAGGCCACCTTCCGCCGGATGGCCCGGCGCGGCGTAGGGGTGCAGGTCGGCGTCGGCATAGCCGGCCGCCTTCAGCCGCGCCGCCATCCGGTCCGCGGCCAGGGTGCAGCTGCCCGACGACAGCTCGGTGTTGGTCTCCACCAGCTCCTTATAGAGAGCGCGAAAGGCGACCTGGTCCGGACGAAGCGTCGGCGCCGGCTGGGCGATCGCCAGCGCGGGAGCCAGTCCGAGCGCCAGGGTCGCCAGAAGAAACGGTCGCATCTCATACCCTCTCATTGCCGCCGCTCGCGCGGTCAGGCTTCATTCATGTTGTCAGGCGCATGTTGCGTCACGGCGGCGACCGGCGGCAAGGGCGATCCTTGGCCGGGCGCGGCCAAACCGCTTTATTGCACGCCCGGCGCCGAAACTCTTCGGCCGGGATAAACCAATGCAACAATAGCGGCGCATCGGTCGTTCAAGAGCATCAGCCAATGGAAACCCCATCATGACTCCCTCCCGCGTCTCCGCCCTGGCTTTCGTCGCGGCGCTCGGCTTCGCCGCCTTCGCCCACGCCCAGCCCGCCCCCCCCGCTCCCCCGCCGCCGCCCGGCATGATGGCCATGCATCACGGCGACCACGACGGCGCAGGCGGCCCCCACGCCATGATGCATGGCGCGGCCCGGCTGAAGGCCCTGCATGACGCCCTCAACATCCGCCCCGACCAGGAAGGCGCCTTTCAGGCCTTCGCCGCCTCGATGCGCCCGCCGCATCACGAAGGCATGGGCATGATGGAAGGGCACGGCCCCGGCATGGACGGCCCCGACCATGATCGCGGCATGGATACGGCGCCGCTGACCGCCCCCGATCGCGCCGACCGGATGGTCAAGCGTTTCGACGAGCACACCGGCAAGATGCGCGAAGCCCTGGTCAAGCACGCCGAGGCGGTGAAGGCCTTCTACGCCGTGCTCAGCCCCGAACAGCGCCATACCCTCGACGCCCTGGCCACGCTGATCGGCCACCCTGGCGGCCCGATGGGCGGCATGCCGGGTCACGGCATGGGTCCGGGCCATCCCGGCGAACCAGACTGATCGCACCCCTCTCGACTCCCCGGCCCGATCGCGCATGATGGCGGCGAAACGGTCGGGGAGGGCCAAATGAGACGAACGCCACACGTCGGCATGCTGACCATGGCCGCGATGGTGCTGGCCGGTTCGGCCTTGGCGGCGGACCGCCCGCCGCCAATGCCGGCGCCGATCGTGTTCTTCGACATCGCCGGACCGGACGCGGCCAAGCTCAGGTCGTTCTACGGGGCCGCGTTCGGCTGGAAGATCGGGCCGTCCGGCCTGATCGGCCGCGACAGCACCGGCGTCCTCGACGGCACCCTTCGCCAGGACCCGGCGCAGAAGATCCTCTATCTCGGCGTGCCCGATGTCACCGCGGCCCTCGCAGCCGTGACCGCCGAAGGCGGCAAGATCGTCCAGCCCCGTTTCGTGGTCCCGGGCGTGGTGATACTGGGCCTGTTCACCGATCCCGCCGGCAACCCCATGGGTCTGGTCGAGGTGAAGGACGGCAAGCCGGTGATTCCGTCGGCGAAATAGCGCCGGGCCACGCGGACTGATCGCCGTTCGCAACAAGGCAAGACAGACCGCACGGCCGGACGCTATGAACCCGGATGATCTACGCTCTCCTGTTCGTCGCGGCCGTCTGGGCCGGAACCCAGAACGCCCTGGCGGGAGGGGGATCGTTCGTCACCCTGCCGGTGTTGATCCTCTCCGGTCTGGACGCCCGGGCGGCCAACATCGCCTCGACCCTGGCCCTGGTCCCGGGACAGGTCAGCACCGGCGTGGTCGGTCGAAAACTGGTCAGCGGAGCCGCCGGCCTGTCGTTCCGCACGCTGATGGCGATCAGCGTCGTCGGCGGCGCCCTCGGCGCCCTGCTGCTGCTGCTGACACCCTCGACCTTCTTCGCGCGCCTCGTGCCCTGGCTGGTGCTGTTCGCCACCGGCCTGTTCGCCTGGGGCAGCTTCTTCCGACGCAAGGGCGCCGATCAGGGCCACCTCGGCCCACGCGTCGCGGCGGGGCTGCAGTTCCTGATCG
>CAIQDO010000205.1 GCA_903870555.1 uncultured Caulobacteraceae bacterium | reverse complement strand
CCCTGCCCCCCATCAGCGGCCAATCGATATCGACCAGGCCCCCGCCGTTCCCGGCCACCAGGGCGCCCATCAAACATTGGAGATACAGGCCCACGGCGAGAACCGCTGTCGAAACCGGCCAGGCGTCACGCCGGCGGTAGCCCGCCCGGACTTCGCCAGACCAGGCCTCGGCTCCCGTCCAGACCAGGGCGGCGAGCAGCGCCAGGGCAAGGCCCAGGTGAATCGACAGGCGCTCCGGCGCGACGGCCGCCCTGCCCTCCAGGCCGCTCATGACCATCCACCAGCCAACCAGGCCCTGAAGGCCGCCCAGGGCCAGGAGCACCCAGCATCGCCCCACCAAGCGGGCGGGTATCCTGCCGAGCAGCAGAAAGGCAGCGAAGGGCGCCGCGAACACCAGGCCGACGGCCCGGCCGAGGAGTCGGTGGCCCCATTCCCACCAAAACAGAACCTTGAAATGCGCCAGGTCGATGCCCTGGTTGATCAGACGGTACTGAGAGGACTGCTGATATTTGCGGAACGTATCCGCCCAGGCCGCGTCGGTGAGCGGCGGGAGGGCGCCCCTGATCGGCTTCCATTCGGTGATCGACAGGCCCGAGCCCGTCAGACGGGTCGCGCCGCCGACCACCACCATCAGATAGACAAAGGCCGCCACAGCGAACAGCCACACGGCCACCGAGCGCGAACGGCCCCCCAGCTCTCGTGGTCTGGGGGGCGTCGCGATGGAGGCTCTGGGAACGACGATCATCTTTCCGGCGCCAACATCTAGTATCCCTGCGCGTGCTCAATTGTTCGAACACGAATGGTCGGAGCGACAGGATTTGAACCTGCGACCCCTTGACCCCCAGTCAAGTGCGCTACCAGGCTGCGCCACGCTCCGATGCAGGGAGAAGCGGCCTTATAGAGAGGCCCTTGCCCGGCGGCAATTGCAAATCCCCTTCAGGCTGTGGATGAACCGAGAAGCCTGTCCAGGGCCTGTTTGGCCAATAGGGCGCGATCCAGCACGGCCTGCAGCCCTGACGACGGCCGAACATCCGGGTCCGACTCGGCGCCGTTCCGGGCCGGCGAGGCGACAGTCGCTGGCGATCGGCGCCTGGGAAGCGCCTGGACCTGTTTTATCGACCAATTCTCATCGTGAAGCAGGCGGCGCACTTCGCGCAGGACGACAATGTCCGACGGGCGATAGAAACGCCGGCCGCCCGACCGCCTGAGGGGCTGCAGGAAGGAAAACCGACTTTCCCAAAACCGAAGCACATGAGCGGGCACGCCGACCTCGACCGCCGCCTCGGCGATGGTCCGAAAAGCCTCTGGCCCTTTGCGACCCAACAGAGTCTACAGGTCGAGCGCCCGATCGATACGGGCCTTGAGAACCTGCGAGGCGCGGAAGCCGATCACCCGGCGCGGCGCGATGGTCGCCGGTTCCCCGGTCTTGGGATTGCGCCCCATTCGCTCGCGCTTCTCGCGGACTTGAAACACGCCAAAGCCGGAAAGTTTGACGACTTCGCCGCGCTCCATCGCTTCGGCCACCAGGTCGAGGGTGCGCTCGACAAGCCCCGCACAGTCCTGACGCCCGAGTCCGACCTGTTCATGCAGGGCTTCGGTCAGGTCCGCCCGGGTCAAGGTCTTGTCGGTCATTGAGATTCCTGATTGCGCGCACGGTTCAGGTTGAATTGTCGGCAATGTGGCGTCAAGAGCGCCGGACTTTGTGTCGCGGCTCGGACACCTCCAAGGTCAAAGCCGGACGACCACGGCGCCCCAGGTCAGGCCGCCGCCCATCGCTTCAAACAGCAGCAGTTGGCCAGGCCGGATGCGCCCATCCTCGATGGCGACCGAAAGCGCCAACGGTATCGAGGCCGCGGATGTGTTGGCGTGTTCGCTGACGGTCGAGATGACACGCCCGCCGTCGATGCCCAGCCTCTTGGCCACGCCTTCGAGAATTCTCTGATTGGCCTGATGCGGGATGAACCAATCCACCTCCGATGGCGCCACGCCAGCGTTCCTGGCAGCCGCCAAGACCGCTTCGCTGATGTTGACCACGGCATGGCGAAACACCTGGTTGCCCTGCATTCGCAGCTTGCCGACGGTGCCGGTGGTCGACGGGCCGCCATCGACATACAGCAGATCCTGCTTGGCCCCGTCGGCTCTCAGCGAGAAGCCGAGCACGCCACGGTCGCTGGTCAGCCCCTCTCCTTCCGAAGGCTCAAGCACCACGGCCCCGGCGCCATCTCCGAACAGCACGCAGGTTCCCCGGTCGCTCCAGTCCATCAACCGCGTCATGGTCTCCGCGCCAATCACCAGGGCGCACTTGGACACCCCGCGAACGATGAAGCTGTCGGCGACGGACATGGCGTAGACGAAGCCCGAACAGACAGCCTGAACGTCAAAGGCGATGCCAATTGGCGCGCCGAGCTTGCGCTGCACGATGGCCGCCGTCGCCGGAAAGGTCAGGTCTGGCGTGGTGGTCGCCACGATGATCATGTCGACATCGCCGACGCCGCGGCCGGCCCGGTCCAGCGCCATCAGCGCCGCCTGAACGGCCAGGTCGGATGTCGCCTGATCCGGCGCCGCTCGTCGTCGCGACTGAATGCCTGTCCGTTCGACAATCCAGGCGTCACTGGTGTCGACGGTCAATGCGAGTTCGGCGTTCGTCACCACGTCCGGCGGCAGATACCCTCCGGCGCCCGTCACCACGCTGCGGACGACTGCTGTCAAGCCACGGTTCTTTCTCTTGATGGCGTGCGCCCGACGGCGGCGCTGTGGGCGAGTTTGCGATCGATCTCGGTGATGAAGTCGCTCCGGGCCAAGCTTGCGGCAAGACGGATCGCGTTGGCGAACCCGGCGGCGTCAGTCCCGCCATGGCTCTTTACGACAACACCGTTCAATCCGAGAAAGGGTCCGCCGTTTATAGCGCTCGGATCCAGCCTCGCGCTCATCCCCATGAGCGCCGGCTTGGCGATGAGGGCGCCGAGCTTGGCGCGAATCGATTCAGTGAAGGTGCGGCGAAGTTCGGCCCGGAAAAAGCGCGCCAACCCCTCGGCCGTCTTCAGGGCGACATTGCCGGTGAAGCCATCGGT
>CAIQDO010000204.1 GCA_903870555.1 uncultured Caulobacteraceae bacterium | reverse complement strand
CGGCCTCGGCCGGGGTCTCGGCCACGCGCACCCCTTCGGAGAATACCCGTACCTCATCGGCGACGACCCGCCCGTCCTGTCCGTGGGTGTTGCCGACGATGTCGTTGTTGAGCACCGCCTCGACCCGCCAGCCCTGGGCCTTGGCGTAGGCTGCCAGCACCTGGCCGCCATAGAGTCCCTGCTCCTCGCCGGACAGCACGGCGTAGACGAGGGTGGCCGGGAAACGATGCGACGACAGCACCCGGGCGGCCTCCAGCACCGCCGCCGTGCCGGAACCGTCGTCGTTGGCGCCGGGGGCGTCGTGGACGGCGTCGAGCGGATCGCTGATCCGGCTGTCGATATGGCCGCTGATGATCACCACCCGATCGGGATCCGTGGTTCCCTTCTGGATGGCGATGACGTCCTGCACCAGGGTCGGAGTCGGGACGCGGGCGCCGGTGAAGGTCTGGCCAGGCGTCACCACGGTCAGGCAGCCGCCGCAGGCCGCCGAGAGCGCCTCGAACCGGCCGCCGGCCCAGCGTCGCGCGGCGCCGATGCCGCGGGTCGGAGAGGTTGTGTCCGACAGGGTGTGCCGGGTGCCGAAGGCGACCAGGCGGGCAATCGTGGCCTTGAGCGCGGCCGGGTCGACCGCTGCATCCGGAGAGTCCGCCAGGGCCGCGGGGCCGAGCAGCGTCAGGGCGAGGGCGAGAGGCAGGGCGCGCATCGGGTGTCTCCACGAAATTCCCGGGGTGACCGGGATCAGCGTTTGACCACGACGGGCAAACGTCGTGAAGCTGCGATTATGACCGCGGCGGCGCCCAGGAAGCTCGTTCTGATCACCGGCGCCTCGGCCGGCATCGGCGCGGCCTTCGCCCGGGCCTACGCCGGGCGGGGCTTCGATCTGGCCCTGGTCGCCCGGCGCCGGGAACGCCTTGACGCCCTGGCGGCGGAGTTGTCGGCAGCGCACGGGATCGAGGCCTTCGCCATCGCCGCCGATCTGGCGGTGCATGAGGCCGAGACGCCAGTGATGGCGGCCCTGGCCGGGCGCGGCCGCGTCGTCGATGTCCTGGTCAACAACGCCGGTTTCGGCATTCCTCAGAGCTTCACCGGCGTTCCCTGGAGCCGGCAGCGGGAGTTCCTGATGACCCTGGCGGTGACGCCCTGCGCCCTGGCCCATGCCGTGATCCCGGGGATGGTGGAGCGGGGCCACGGCGCCATCGTCAACATCGCCTCGGTGGCCGGCTTCGCGCCGGGCGTCGGGGGCAACACGCTCTATCCGGCGGTGAAGAGCCTGATGATCAAGTTCAGCCAGTCGCTGGACAGCGAATACCGGTCCCGGGGTCTGAAGATCACCGCCGTCTGCCCGGGCACGACGATCAGCGACTTCGCCGAAACCGCCAGAATCCCGGGCCGCGACACTTTGAAGCCCGGGTTCGGCGTCCAGACCGCCGAGGCCGTGGTCGAAGCCGCCATCCGCGGCAATGAGGCCGGCAGGGTCATCGTCATTCCCGGCGCGTTCAATCGCCTGGCGGTGGCGTTGATGCGCCTGCCGCCCGAGCCGCTGGTGCGAAGCGTGATCGACGCCGCCGCCGCCCGATATCGTCCCAAGGAGTAGCCGATGGCCCGGACCTACGACGTGATCATCATCGGTTCCGGGGCCGGCGGCGCGACCCTCGCCCAGCGCCTCGCTCCCACAGGCAAGTCGATCCTGATTCTGGAGCGCGGCGAGCACCTGCCCCGGGAGGCCGACAACTGGAGCCCCAAGGCGGTGTTCATCGACAACAAGTACCGGGCCAAGGAGGTCTGGTACGACAAGGCCAATAAGCCGTTCCACCCCAACACCCACTATTTCGCCGGCGGCAACACCACCTTCTACGGCGCGGCGCTGATGCGGCTGCGGGAGGGGGATTTTCACGAAACCCGGCACAAGGGCGGGCTCTCCCAGGCCTGGCCGATCGACTACGCCGACCTGAAACCCTACTACGCCGAGGCCGAAACGCTTTGGAAAGTCCACGGCCAGCGCGGCGTCGACCCCGCCGAGGCGCCCGGCGATCCGGCCTACGCCTATCCGGCCATCGCCAACGATCCCGGCATCGAGCAACTGAAGAACCATTTCGAGGCCCAAGGCTGGAAGCCGTTCAGCCTGCCGCTTGGCGTCGACTTCGACCCGACCCGGCCCCTGACCACGCCCTGCATCAAGTGCAAGACCTGCGGCGGCTATCCCTGCCTGCTGAAGGCCAAGTCCGACGCCCGCACCCGGGCGCTGGAGCCGAGCCTGGAATGGCCCAATGTCACCCTGCTGACCGGCAAGAAGGCCGTCCGGCTGGAGACCGACGCATCCGGCAAGACCGTCACGGCGGTGGTGACACATGGCGAGGCCGGCGAGGAGCGTTGGAGCGGCGACATCGTTGTCTCGGCCGCCGGGGCGGTGAACACCGCCGCCCTGTTCCTCGCCTCGGCCAATCCGGCCCACCCCAATGGCCTGGCCAACGGCTCCGACCAGGTCGGCCGCAACTACGCCTTCCACACCCTGACGGCGGTGGTGTCCCTGACCCTCGACCCGCTCGACGCGCCCTTCCCCAAGACCCTGGCGGTCAACGACTTCTACTGGAAGGACCCGCGCGGCGGCTTCGACTTCCCGATGGGGCATATCCAGCTGCTGGAATATATGTCCGGCCAGACCTTGGAGGGCCAGGTGGCCGAATACCTGCCGCCCTTCCTCGCCCCGGGCTTCGCCTTCGAGGCGGTGGCCCAGCGGCTGCTCAGCTTCCTGGTGATCAGCGAGGATCTGGCCGACCCGAACAACCGCGTGCGGCTTCGACCCGACGGCGCGATCGCCATCGACTACACCCACAACAATCTGGAGGGGCACGATCGGCTGGTGGCCACCCTGCGCGCGGCGCTCGACGGCTTCGTCAGCCACGCCCATCCGATCGGCCAGCACCGGATGGAGTTCTCGTCGCTGCTGCCGCTTTACGGCACCGCCCACCAGGCCGGCACGGTGCGCTTCGGCCAGGACCCGGCCTCGTCGGTGCTGGACCCGTGGTGCAAGGCGCACGACCTCGACAACCTCTATGTCGTCGACTCCGGCTTCTTCGTCAGTTCGGCCGCCGTGAACCCGACCCTGACGATTGTCGCCAACGCCATGCGGGTGGGCGATCACCTGAAGGAAAGGCTGGGGGGTTAGCGGCGGAAATCGCTTGCCCGAACGCAGCTCACCGCGCGAACAGCGCCTTGGGCACCTGCACGTGTACGCCCTTGTTGCGATCGACCAGTTCGGTGATCTCGACATCGCCGGCCACGCTGATCAGCATGTAGGCGTCGTCGCGCGACAGGCCCTTTTCGGCGACCAGGAAGTCGATCATGTGCCGCAGGGCCTTGCGCGTGGCGTTGCTCAGGTCGTCGTCGAAGCCCATGGCGATATAGCTGTCGGGTGTCTCCGCCCGCGGATAGGGACCGCTCGGCCCCAGGCCGCCGTCCGCGCCCAGGCCATGACTCTTGTGCAGGATGAAGCGAAGCGTGCCGACCAGGGACGTCTCAAGCGCGGTTATGTCGGATTCGCCATTGCCCTGCCCGGCGTGGCCGTCGCCGATCTCGAACAGGCCGCCGGGAACCCAGACCGGCAGGAAGAGCGTCGAGCCGGCGACCAGGGCCTTGTCGTCCATGTTGCCGCCGATGATCGTCGGCGGGGCGCTGTCGTAACGGCCGAAGGCGGCCGGTGGGGCCACCCCCATGCTGCCGAAGAACGGATGGAGGGGGACCTCCACCCCCGGCGCGAAGCGGGCGACCATCCTCTGCCGGTCGAGGGGGATGATCTTCATGCGGGCGTAGGGGAAGTCGTCGGTAAGGAAGCCCGCGCCGTAGCGGAAGGCGTTGTAGGCGTAGGGGATCGCCAGATCGATCCTGACGATCTGGATCTCCAGGGTGTCGCCCGGCTCCGCGCCCTCGACGTAGACCGGTCCGGTGAGGATGTGCCCGCCGGGGCCGCGGTCCTTCACCTGATCGGTGATGGCCCGCAGGCTGGCTTCGACATCGGCGGGAGCGACGCCGGCCTTTTCCAGGGCGGGCGGACTGCTGGTGATCATGGTGTTGAACACCACCGTGTCGCCCGAGCGAATGTGCAGCGCCGGCGCCGCCGCGGCGTCATAGCGCCCCCAGACGACCGTGGCGGGCGTCGCCGGCAGAGTGAAGGTCTCCGCCCGGGCGGCGCCCGGGAGCATCGCGAAAAGCGCGAGCGCGGCGGCGAGGCCCGCTGCGGACTTGGACGGGCTCATGTCGGCGGATTCCCTCGCGGCTCGAATCGTGATCGCCGCCGACATGCCACGGGAACGGGGGCTGAACAGCCCCTGTCAGCCCGCGACGGCGGGCGCCGCCTCGACCATCTTGATCGTCCAGAAGTCGTTGGCGAGGCCATGGTTCGTCAGATAGGCGTAGGGGATCATGAAATAGCCCCCCAGGCCCCAGCCGGATCCCCAGCTGTTGCGGACGAGAAACGTCTGGGTGGAGTCGTCATAGCCAACCGCCATCACCGCGTGGCCGCCGACCGACTTCTCCTGGTGGCCCGGCATGGGCACGACGCCGGTCCGGGCCACGTCCGGACCTTCGAAGCTCTCGTAGACGGTGAAGCCGAACACGAACGGCCGGCCGGCGAACAGGCACCCCTTCATCTGCATCGGGGTCTGAACCAGGCGGCTGTACTGGAGCACCTTGTTGTCGGCCGCGGCGGTGTAGCAGTCGGCCGGCGGCGTATCGGCGAACTTGGTTATGTCATAGGGCCAGCCGTGCGGGCCTTCCTCGAAGCACACGCCCTGGGCGGCCACCGATTTGATGCCGTCGCGGATCTGAGCGCCGCCGTCCTGAGGCACGTCGCCCTCGATGGTGCGTTCGTTGAAATAGATGAACAGGCGCGAGGGGGTCAGGGACTGGGCGTTGGCGAGGCCCTGCTTGATGCGTTCGAACTGCACCGCCCCGGCGATGGCGTTGCCGGTGCAGGAGCCGAGCTGGCCCTGATCGTAGACGGTGGCGGGGCATTGCGGCCGCAAATCGACTTTCGGCGGCAGGTTGGCGAGGCGTTCTGGCGCGGCCGCGAACAGATGGTCGCGCTGGTCCGGCAGGTCGGGCCTCCAGCCGTAGCCCTTGATCTTGTGCGGCGTCACGGGATTTGAGGAACTGGGCATCGGGCGGCTCCCTGGTGCGATCCCGGCGCCGGTCCTGAATTCCCCAAGGGGCTCCGACCCGAGTATCGACATGCGGTTTACAACGGAACAATCATCGTTTTTCGATTTGTTACAGTCAAGATGAATTCATGACTGCGACGGTGAGTTATATCACCTTGGGTCGAGGCCGTCCGGCCGGGCCGACTTCGCCTCGATCAGGCGCCGCGACGATCGACTTGGCGCCGGCCGCGCGACGCGCCTAGACTGCGGCAAAGGGGGATTCCATGGACCGTATCGCCACAGGCGCGGCCTTGTTGGTCTGGGCGCTCGCCGCCTCGGGGCCGGGGCTCGCCCAGACCGGGCCGCCCGCGACGCCCGCGACGCCCGCGACACAACCCGCCACCGCGGCCGCGCCGGCCGAGACCCTGCCCCTGGCCCAGGACCCGACGCAGCGCCTGACCCTGCCGGTGATGGTCAATGGCAAGGGGCCTTATGACTTCCTGGTCGACACAGGGTCGGACCGTTCGGTGATTTCCCGCGAACTGGCCGCGACGCTGGCGCTGCCCCCGGGTCGGCGGGTGACGATTCACGAAAGCGCCGGCTCCGACCGGGTGTCGACGGTGATCATCGACCATCTGACGGTGGGGGCGCGCACCATCGATCACGTCGAGGCGCCGTCCCTGGGCGCCGACAACCTCGGCGCGGCGGGCATGCTGGGCGTGGACGCCTTGCGCGACCTGCACCTGGTGATGGACTTCAAGGCGATGACGCTGAGCAGTTCGCCCAGCCGGGCCGAGCCGCTGGACGAGCACACCATCGTCGTGCGCGGCAAGAGCCGCTTCGGCCAGCTGATCCTGGCCAATGCGAAGATCCGCGGCAAGCCGGTGCTGGTGGTGCTCGATTCGGGCTCTCAGGTGTCCGTGGGCAACCCGGCGCTGCTAAAGCTGCTGACCGGCCACGATGTCAGCGCCAAGCCGGACAAGACCACCGTCCTGGTCACGGTCACCGGCCGCCGGGCGGAGGTCGAACTCGATGTGATCGCCGAGGCCCAGATCGGCGGCGTGCTGGTGCGCAACATGCCTCTGGCCTTCGCGCCGCTGCCGATCTTCGACCGCTTCCACCTCACCAATCAGCCCGCCCTGCTGCTGGGCATGGACGTGCTTAGCCTGTGCCGGAAAGTGACCGTCGACCTGAGACGCCACGAGGCGACGTTCACGATCGATTGAGCGGGGGGACGCCCCCTCCACCACGCCCTTCGGGCGCGGTCCCCCTCCCCCGCTTCGCTGCGTTCGCAAGGGAGAATAACATATTGTTTTTGTTATCCTCCCCCGCTTGCGGGGGAGGGGGACCGCCGCAGGCGGT
>CAIQDO010000203.1 GCA_903870555.1 uncultured Caulobacteraceae bacterium | reverse complement strand
GATCCCGTCATTGGCCCGCATCAGCCGGGGCGCCTTGGTCACAGGGTCGGCGAGGTAGAGGTTGAAGTCGCCGGCGGCGTCCGCCGACAGGGCGCGCGTCGGAAAGAACGGCGCGCCGAGGGCGGCCATCCGGCTGGCGTAGAAGTCGTCGAGGGCGGCCACGTCGCTGTCATAGCGCGCCTGGCGCATCTTGGGCAGGCCGACCCAATAGACCATCGCCCCCTGCCCCCGCAGCAGGCCGACGAAACGGTCGATCCGGGCGGCGTAGATCGCCTTCCACTTCGGCGTCATCAGGGCGTAGGCGTGGGCGTGGGCGTCGTCCCAGGTTCCCTCGGTGTCGTTGGCGCCGGTGACGATCACGGCGATGTCCACCGGTTCCGCCTTCAGCTGTTCGGCGGCCTTCTCCTCCAGATTGACCACCTGATAGCGGGTGAAGCCGGTGCCTTCCTGGCTCAGACGCAGCACCTTTACATTGTCCTTGGCCAGGCGCCGGTAGAGGGCCGCCCACACCCCGTCGCCGAAGCTGTCGCCGAACACGCCGATGGTCACCGGCTGGCCAAGCGCCACCTTGCGCGCGACATTGGGCGGGATCGGCGTCGGGCAGACCGTGGTCGCCGCCTCGACGATGCGACCGGGCTTCGCCGCCGCCGCCGGCCCGGCGCGTCCGTCCAGGCGGATCACTCCGCCGCCGACGAAGGCCAGGGCCATGGCCGCGCCGACGCCGACGCCCATGAACAGAACCACCGTCCGGTCGGCGAGAAACGCTAGCCGGTCGCGCCAGGGCCTGACCTCACCCACCCTGTTTCGCGACATCGGACCCCCGGCTGGAACGGGGCGAGATAAAGCGCAATTCGCCCCATCGGACCAGGGGCGGGCGGGCGCTTTTCGGTCGCATCGATGGGAAGCTTGGCCGGCGCGCGAAATGGAGGCGGTTTGACACCCTCCGACGGCTCGGGCAGGATTTTCTCCGCCATCCGGAGCCCGCGACCTTCGATCGATCGGGGCGGGACGCCGGATTCACCGAGGGGGGGACCAGGAGAATCCCCAGGTGACAGACCCGACCCGCGCGAGCGCGCCAACATCCGCTGGCGTTCTGATCATGCCCACCAATTTCGCGGTGATGGGCGAGGCCTTCGCCCGCGCCGCGGTCGCCGCCGCCCAGGCGCCCGATATCGCCGAAAGCACCGTCGCCAGCGACGTCACCAGCGTATCGGTGAGCTTCCTCACCGACCGCGAACCTCTCGAGGCCATGCTGCCCCCCGGCAAGGGCCTGTCGATCCACGGACCGCCGGTGGTGACGGTGTCGGCGGTCTATCAGGGCGGCCTCGCCTGGCTGGCGGGCCGGGGCTACAACCTGATCCTCGTCGCCCTGCCGGTGGTCCATGAGGGCAAGAGCGGGCGGACGGTCGGCGGTTTCCTGCCGGTGGTCTGGGAGAACATGGCCGAACCGATCCTGGTGGGCCGCGAGACCCTGGGCTGGCCGAAGATCTACGCCGACCTGCCGCCGGTCCGGCGGCTGAACGACAGCGCCGAATGTCTCGCCGCCTGGCATGGCTTCACCTTCGCCGAGCTGAACGTCACCGGCCTTGGCGCCCTGACCCCCGAACAGTTGCGGGCGCGGGCGGCGAACGCCCCGGCGAGCGCCGGGATGATCTGCCACAAGTTCATCCTGCGTACCGGCTCCTGGACCGAGACCGACGCCGACTACCTGACCCTGTCCGGCTCCGATGGCGCCAAGGCCCCGGTGGTCAAGGCGGTCCTGACCGGCAAGGCGTCCATTCGGTTCAACAAGGGCGACTGGGACCGGCTGCCGACCATGACCCACATCGTCGGCCGCCTCGCCGATCTTGAGATCAAGGAAGTCTACGACGCCACGGTCGTCAGCCAGACCGGCGGAAGCATGGGGGCGACGCGGATCCTGGAGTGAGGGGACGGCGGCGAGCGGTCGTCAGGTCAGAAGATCGTCGAGCTCGGCG
>CAIQDO010000202.1 GCA_903870555.1 uncultured Caulobacteraceae bacterium | reverse complement strand
TCGCTGGTCATGGAGGATGAGTCATGCGGGTCGGCACGCCTAAAGAGGTCAAGAACCGTGAGTTCCGGGTCGGACTGACCCCGGATGGGGCGCACGAACTGATCCACGCCGGCCACGAGGTCACCATCGAGACCCAGGCGGGCGCCGGCATCGGCTTTTCCGACCAGGACTATCTCGCCGTCGGCTGCCGCATCGCCCCCGACGCGGAAAGCCTGTTCGCCGGCGCCGACCTGATCGTCAAGGTGAAGGAGCCGCAACCGGCCGAGATCGCCCGCCTCACGCCGGAACATACCCTGTTCACCTATCTGCACCTGGCCCCGGATCCGGAGCAGACCCGCGCCCTGATGGCGTCCGGCGCCACCTGCATCGCCTATGAGACCGTCACCGACGTCCACGGCCGTCTGCCGCTGCTGACGCCGATGAGCGAGGTGGCCGGCCGGCTGTCGATCCAGGCCGGGATCCGGTTTCTGGAAATCTCCGGCGGCGGCTCGGGCGTCCTGCTCGGCGGCGTCACCGGCGTGGCTCCGGCCAAGGTGGTGGTGATCGGCGGCGGCGTCTCCGGCCACAACGCCGCCCAGATGGCTCTGGGCCTCGGCGCCCAGGTGACGGTGCTCGACCGGTCGATGGACCGTCTGCGCGAGCTGGGCGACTTATACGGAGGCCGCATCACCGCGCTCTATTCGTCCAAGGCGGTGATCGACAGCCTGCTGAAGGACGCCGACCTGGTGGTCGGGGCGGTGCTGGCCCCCGGCGCCGCCGCGCCCAAGGTGGTCAGCCGCGCCCAGGTGGCGACCATGAAGCCCGGGTCGGTGATCGTCGACATCGCCATCGACCAGGGCGGCTGTTTCGAGACCAGCCGGCCGACCACCCACGACGAACCGACCTACCTCGCCGAGGGCGTGCGCCACTACTGCGTCACCAACATGCCCGCCGCCGTCGCTCGCACGGCGACCCAGGCCCTGACCACCGCCACCCTGCCCTTCGTTCTGGCCCTGGCCAACAAGGGCGCCACCCGCGCCATGGCCGACGATCCCCACCTGGCGGCCGGCCTCAACGTCGCCGGCGGCAGGATCGTCCACCCGGAAGTGGCGCACGCCATGAAAGGCATACTGATCTAGGTCAGGCGGGGACTCGCATCGCTTCCCGGTAGGGCGTCATGTCCCAGCCCGGATAGCGGGCGTGGGCTCGGGCCAGGGTCGTCTCCGTCCAGAACGGGTGGCCCGGCGGCTGCACGCCGAAGCAGGCCAGCTGTTCGGGCGTGGCGTGGTCGAAGATGCGCGCCCACGGCTGCTTGTGATGGAAAGCCCAGGCGTGGAAACCGATGCTGTCGTTCCCCGCGGCCTTGAAGCAAGTCATCAGGGCGTAGCGGGCGCCCCGCGGCGCCGTTAGGTTGGTGCCCCGGTGGAACACGTCGATGGCGTAGGGAAAGACGCTGCCGGCCGGCGCGGCGCTCGACCGGCCCAGCGGCGCCAGGTCCCGCTGCACCCGGGCGTGGAGTTCGGGATCCTGCGACACGCTGACCTCCGGGCCGCAGACCTGGGCGCTGTCGGGTCGGGTGACATAATGCATCGGGCCGTGAGCCTCGGTGACGTCGCTGAAGTAGCACAGGATCGTCACCGCGTTCAGGTGGGCGTCCTCGGACGGCGCCGTCAGGGTGTGGTTCGAGAAGTCGCAGTGGAACGGCTGGTCGTAATCCGAATCGCCGGTGAACTTGGCCCAGGCCTGGCACTGATAGACGTGCACGGACTCGGCGTTGAGCGCCGCCTTGGCGAAGGCGATCAAGGCCGGGTGGACGCCGATCAGATTGAGCGCCGGAGAGCAGTCGATCGGCACCGGCTTGATGTCGGCGAACTGCGACGGATGGAAGCGGCCGACCTGGCCCTCGCGTGTCTTGACCAGCGCTTCGCCCGAGCCTTCGACCCGCCCGAACACCGCTTCGAAGTCGGCGCGCACCGCGGCGACCTCTTCTGGCGTAAAGAAATTCCGGATCGACACGCCGCCGTCGCGCCGCCACGCCTCAAGATGCTCTGGGCCGAACCGGTCGGTCATTTGGCGCTCCCCTTGCAATTTTGTCGCAGTCTAGTCGCGGTCGGCGCGCATGGCCACCACTGGGCTGTGACGACATAAAGCTGCAACTTGGCTCTGACACTGGAGCGCATTCCTTCATCAGTCTCGGGAGACGGCTTTGGCGAACGACGCTTGGCGGCGCGCCCGGGGAAAACTTGCGTGGCGGCGCGCCGTCGCCTTTCTGAGCCTTTTGGCGGCGGCGACGCCGCTGGCGGCGCAGACGCCGCCGCACCGGCCGCGGCCTCCCGCGGGGCCGCCGGCCGAGGCCGATGGCGACGGCGTTACCGTGGCGGGCGTCGATGTGGTGGCTCATCCCGGCGACTACGCCAATCAGGTCGGCGCCGTCGTCGGCGACATCAAGCCCGAAATCATGCTCGGACCCGCCGACATTCAGGCCTACGGGGTCAACACCGTCACCGAACTGCTGACCGAACTGGCGCCCGAGCTCAACAGCGGCCGGGGCCGGGGCGGCGAGAGCCCGGTGGTGCTGGTCAACGGCCGACGCATCTCCAGCCTCAACGAGATCTTTACTCTCCCCACCGAGGCGATTTTGCGCGTCGACATCCTGCCGGAGGAGGCCGCGCTGAAATACGGCTACGCCGCCGACCAGCGGGTGGTGAACATCGTCCTGCGCCGTCGTTTTAAGGCCGTGACCGGCGAGGTCGAGGCCGGGGCGCCGACCGAGGGCGGCGAGGCGCTCGCCCAGGCCCAGATCGATCTGCTACGCATCCGCCGGGACGATCGCCTGAACCTCGACCTCAAATACAAGACCGCGACCGGCCTCAATGAGGCTGACCGCGGGATCGCCGACCCCGCCGGCGCCGATCGCAGCCTGGCGCCGTCGACCCAGAACCTCACCGCCAACGCCGTGGTCGCCAAACCGCTGCCGGCCGGCGTCAACGCGACGTTCAACGCCACCTTCGGCGCGAGCCGCAGCGTGTCGCGACAGGGTCTGGCGGATGACGCCCGCCCGGGGTCCGGCCTTGGAACCCCCTTGCGGCAATATGCCGATGGCTGGACCGGCCACCTCGGATCGGCGCTCAACAAGGATCTCTCCCGTTGGCGGCTGTCCCTCACCGACGCCTACGACCACGCCGACACCCAGACCGACACCGACATGCGCGGCGCGTCGCCGCCCGGGCGGCAGGCCTACGCCCGCTCGATCTCGGACTCCGCCAACATCCAGTTTCTCGCCAACGGACCCTTGGCGAGGCTGCCGGCGGGGGATCTCTACCTCAGCGCCAAGGTTGGCGACGCCGCGGGCTGGCTTCGGTCGGCGACCGACCGGAACGGACCGCAGCGCGCGGTTTCGCTGGCTCGCAACGACACCAGCGCCCGGCTGAATCTCGATCTGCCCCTGACCAGCCGGCGACGGCATGTCGCCGCGTTCCTGGGCGACCTGTCAATCAACGGCAACGCCGCGGTCGACCGCCTCTCCGACTACGGAACTTTGACGGCCTATGGGTTCGGCCTCAACTGGACCCCGGTCCAGGGCTATACCCTGATCGTCTCCCACACCCGCGACGAAGCCGCGCCAACCATGCAGCAACTCGGCGGCGCGACGATTTTCACGCCGGGCGTCCCCGTGTTCGATTTCGCCACCGGCCGGACGGCGACTGTCACCCAGATCACCGGCGG
>CAIQDO010000201.1 GCA_903870555.1 uncultured Caulobacteraceae bacterium | reverse complement strand
CGCCTTGAGCTTCGGCGCCACCCTGGCCGGCCTGTGGCTGCTCGCCGCCATGCCTGCCGACACCGCCGTGGCCTTGGCGGTTGGCGCCCTGGCGGGTGTCGGCATCCTGTCCAACCAGGCGATCCTCTACGCCCTCTCGCCCCAGGGCTATCCGGCGCCGATCCGCGGAACCGGCGTCGGCGCCGCGGTGGCCGTCGGCCGGGTCGGCTCCCTGATCGGCCCGATCGTCGCCGGCCAGCTGGTCGGGGCCGGACAGTCCGCGTCCCAGGTCCTCACCCACATGTTGCCGATCATTCTGATCGGCGCCGTCGCCGCCCTGGCGCTGGCCGCGACGTCGCCGAGGCAAGAACCGGAATCCTACGT
This sequence comes from uncultured Caulobacteraceae bacterium, assembly GCA_903870555.1. Classification (GTDB taxonomy): domain Bacteria; phylum Pseudomonadota; class Alphaproteobacteria; order Caulobacterales; family Caulobacteraceae; genus Acaudatibacter; species Acaudatibacter boreus. The sequence continues at coordinate 4,238 of CAIQDO010000201.1, read as the reverse complement.
CCCCTGATGGACGGACGCGCTCCGGCGCGCCGTGATGGACGACCTGTTCGCGGGGATGTCCGCGCGTATGTCCCAGCCGCTGGCCGCCGTCAGCGGCGGAACGCTCAGCGAGCGCCTGATGGGCATCGTCATGGCTTTCGTCGATCTCACCGCCGGGAACGCCGACATCCACCGGATCATGACCGTCGAAGGCCGCCACGAAACCGACCGGTTGAAATGGCTCGTCGAAACGCACCTGCGCGACGGCTACCTTCAGGCCTGCGCCCTGATCCGCCACGCCCGGAAAACGGGCAAGGGCGTCCGATCGGGCTGGCCGGCCGCGTCCGATGACGCCCGCGGTCTGGGCAAGCGCCGCCCCCGCCGTTACCTTTACCATGGCGGGGATTTTGGAGGCTGTCGTGGCGCGCGGGTCGAACGGAGTGACGTGGACCGCGCTCGCTTTCGCGACCTTGCTGAGCTTCGGTGGAGCTGCCCCTGCCGGGCCGGCCGCCTTCGACTGGCGTCTCCCGCCCGGCTGGTCCCCGCCGCCGGTTCCGGCCGACAATCCGATGAACGCGGCCAAGGTCGAGCTTGGCCGCTGGCTGTTCTACGACAGGCGCCTGTCCGCCAGCGGCGAAATGGCCTGCGCCAGCTGTCACCAGCAAGCGCGCGGCTTCAGCGACGGGCTGCCGACCCACGTCGGCGCCACGGGGCAGCCCGGCCTGCGCAACGCCATGGCCCTGGCCAATGTCGGCTGGTTCAAGGAACTGACCTGGGTCGATCCTACGATCACCTCGTTGGAACAGCAGGCGCATACGCCGATGTACGGCGCCCACCCGGTCGAGATGGGCCTGCCGCCCGGCGACGGCGGGATCTGGCGAAAGCTGTCAGGCGAGGCCTGCTACAGCCGCCTGACGCCGCGCGCCTTCCCCGGGGCGGGCGCGCGGCTCACTCCGGATTTGGCCGTCAAGGCCATCGCCGCCTTCGAGCGCACCCTGATATCGGCCGATGCGCCGTTCGACCGCTACCGGCGCGGCGACGCATCGGCCGTTTCTGAACAGGCGAGGAAGGGCATGGCCCTGTTCTATGGACCGCGGTTTCAGTGCGCGGTCTGCCATGTGGGGCCGCGTTTCACCGACGCCGACAAGCCCGACGGTCGCCACGCTATCGGCTCCGGCCTCCTCCCGGGCGAGGACCAGGGTTACGACACGCCCGCGCTCGCCGTCGAACAGGGGCGCTACCGGACGCCGAGCCTTCGCAATGTCGCCCTCAGCGCCCCGTACCTGCACGACGGCTCCGCGCCCCGGCTGGAAGACGCCATCGTCGCCCATCGCGGGGTGACCTTCGGAATCCTGACGGCCGACGACCTGCCGCCGCTGGTTGCCTTCCTGAAGGCATTGACTGACGAGACTCTGACGACATCGCCGCGCTTCGGCCCGCCGAATTTTACAAAATGCAAATTACCGGCTAGGATTTTAGCCTATCCGGCTCTTTGAAATCGTCAATATCCAAAAAGACCGCGGTCACGGCCGCCCGCGGCTATTTCCCCTGGAACACCGCCGGGCGCTTGCCGAGGAAGGCTGCGACGCCTTCGGCGAAGTCGCTGGTCTTGCCGGCGACCTTCTGCGCCAGGCGTTCGCGGTGCAGTTGTTCGGCCCACTCCGAATCCATCGACGCCCACAGGGTCTGGCGCGTCAGGCCCAGCGAGGCCGGGCCGGTGGCCAGGGCCTGGGCCAGGGTCATGGCGGCCGACTGCAGCTCGGCGTCGGGGACGACGCGGTTAATCAGGCCCCAGTCCAGCGCCTGGGCAGCCGAGACGCGCTCGCCGAGCAGGGCCATCTCCATCGCCCGCGCCTTGCCGATCAGGCGCGGCAGCATGTAGGTCGAGCCGCCGTCGGGCACCAGGCCGATGCGCCGGAAGGCCTGCAGGAAGTAGGCGCTCTCCGCCGCGACGATGAGGTCGCCCAGCAGCGCCAGGGAGCAGCCGACGCCCGCGGCCGCGCCGTTGACGGCGGTGACGATCGGGATCGGCAGCTCTTTCATGTAGGTCACCAGCGGGTTGTAGACCGTCTCCAGCGCCGACCCCGCGTCCGGCCGGCCGTCGGAATCGGGCGCTCTCGTCGCCGGACCCGCGGAAAGGTTGGCGCCGGAACAGAAACCGCGGCCTTCGCCGGTGAGCAGGACGGCGCGGGCCGGGGAGGGTCCGTCGACGGCGGTCTTGAAGGCGTCGTGCAGTTCGGCGGCCATGTCGACGCCGGCGGCGTTCATCGTCGCCGCGTCGGACAGGGCGATCACCCGCACCGCGCCGTCGTTCGACACCTTGATCTTTTGATAGCTCATGTTCGCTTCCTCGCTGGCGGGCCGCCGGGCCGACTGTTTGGGGGAAGTGGCGGCGCCTTCCCCTAAGGTCGTCAAGCCGCGCCAGGCGTCCCGTGTCATCTCCCAGTAGCGCGACGGGCGCAGGCTTCCGTCTGGCCGGACGCTGTCGCGACGACCCATCGGCTTGAACCCGGCGGCCTCGATCACCCGCGCGGACCTCGGATTGTCGAGCGCCGCCGTCACCCCGATCAGCCGCACGCCAAGGGTTTCGAACATCCAGTTGAAGCTGCCGGCCGCCCCGGCCTTGCCGCTGCCGGCGTTCTGTTTGTCGGCCCGCCGGGCGCCGGCGATCTCGGCCGAGGACCGCTCCGGCCAGACGGTGAACCGGCTATAGCCGGCCACCGCGCCGGTCTCGTCGAGACTGACCGTCAGCAGGGCCTCGCCCTCCGCCCGCAGGCGCTCCGCCTCAGCGACCCAGGCGCCGATCGACGCCTGGGTGATCGGTCGTGGCAGGTCGTAGATCGGCCCCGACACGGCGGGGTCGGCGAGCAGGGCGACCAGGCCCGCGACGTGACCGGCCGCCGCCACCACCGAGGTTGGGCCCAGCAACGTCAGGTCCGCCACCCGAACCGCATCGCGGATGGCGGCCTCCTCCTCCGGCGAGGCGACAAGGACGGTCTTCGGCGGTGCGCTCACGGCTCGGCCCTCTTGCGTGAAGGGTTCTGGGGTATGGTTCCGGCGGACTATAGGATCGGGGCGGGCTGGAAATGAAGCCCGCGCTTCCGGGAGAGTAGCCATGTTCGACTATCAGCCTCACCTGACCGGCGAACGGGTCAAACTGCGGCCGGTGACGGCGGAGGACCGCGAGGCGCTCTACGCCGTCGCGTCGGATCCGGACGTCTGGGCGCTGCATCCCCGCGCCGATCGCTGGCGGGAAGAGGTCTTCGCCGACTATTTCGCCGATGGGCTGGCGTCCGGCGGAGCCCTGACGGCCCTCAGCCGGGAAACGGGCGAGGTGATCGGCTGGTCGCGCTTTTCGGCCCAGTTCACCCTGCCCGGCGAGATCGAGATCGGCTGGACCTTCCTGGGGCGGGCCTGGTGGGGCGGCGCGTTCAATGCCGAGATGAAGCGCCTCATGCTCGACCACGCCTTCCGTTTCGTCGACCGGGTGATCCTGCGGATCGGCCCTGGCAACCTTCGCTCGCGCCGCGCCGCCGAGAAGATCGGCGCTATCCTCACCGATCGCACCCAGGGCGAGGGCGCCAGCCTCAATTTGATCTACGCCATCGACAAGCCCAAGGAAGCGCCCGCCCAATGATCCTCACCCTTCACGGCATCAAGGCCTGCGACACCATGAAGAAGGCCCGCGACTGGCTGGACGCGCGCGGCCTGACCTACCGGTTCCACGACTACAAGGCCGTCGGCATCGACAAGACGACGCTTGAGGCCTGGTCGGCCAAGGTCGGCTGGGAGCTGTTGCTGAACCGTGCCGGCACGACCTTCCGCAAGCTGCCCGACGTCGACCGCGCCGACCTCGACCGGGACAAGGCCATCGCCCTGATGGCGGCCCATACGTCGCTGATCAAACGGCCGGTGCTCGACGTGGACGGCGAGCTGATCGTCGGCTTCAAGCCGGATGGCTACGCCGCGAAACTCGGCTGACGCCGGCCTTCCCGGCGATGGCGAAGGGCTTCAGCAGTTCGGCGCACACCAGATAGGCCGCCACGATCCCGACCAGGGCGGCGGTCAGCAGCGGGGAGGGAGCCGAGAAGCCGAACCAGGCCCCGAGGGGCGAATAGGGAATGATCAGAGCCACGGCCAGGGAGCCTAGGGTGGTGATCGCCAACAGCCGGTTGGGCATGTCCTTCCAGGGGCGGCCCCGTGTGCGGATCAGGAACACCACCAGGGTCTGGGTGGCGATCGATTCCACGAACCAGCTG
>CAIQDO010000200.1 GCA_903870555.1 uncultured Caulobacteraceae bacterium | reverse complement strand
CGCCGAGCTGGCCGAGGATCGCGGCCCGGCGCAGGGGATCGTCGATCTCGAACATCACCGTCGCCACCAGTTCGCGGCCCTGGGGGATCAGGGGGTTGTAGGCGGTCAACTCGTCTTCGAGCTGGGCGGCGCCGCCCTTCTCGGTCAGCAGCATCTCCTGAACCTGGAACAGCATGGTGTCATAGCATTCGAAGATGAAGGTGCCGTGCGGGCCCAGGGCGATTCGGCGCAAGGCCTTGATCGGCAACAGAGCCGACCGCCGCGCCTTGCGCTCAAGAGCGTAGTCGGCGTCGGGGATGATGTCTTGCGCCGTCACTTGGCGGGACGAAGCGGGCATGGGGGACTGTCTTTCCAGGGTTTTGGCGAGAACGTGGCCGGTCACATCAGGCCGTAGGCGCGGGCCATGACCTCGATCGGATGAGCTTCGCGAGGGGGTGTCGCGCCGGCCGGCAGGTCGGCGGCGACAAGCTGGCCGAGATGCTTGCAGGCCAGGGGGCAGTCGGAACACAGCACCGCATTGCCCTTGGCCGCAACCTGTTTGGCGGCCGGCTTGCCGACCTTCACCGCCATCGGACGGGTCTTCTTCATCACCCCGAAGGTGCCGCCGTGACCCGAGCAGCGCTCGACCACGTCGATCTTCGCCCCCGGGATCAGCCGCAGCATCTGCGCCGACACCGCGCCCATGTTCTGGGCCCGGGCGTGGCAGGAATTGTGCAGGGTGACGCCGCCTTCCGGCGCGGTCAGGCCCGGCGCCAGGCCATGGGCCTTGTTGAGCTCGACGACATATTGGCTGATGTCGCGCGTGGCGGCGGCCAGCTTCTTGACCGCCGCGTTCTCGGGCAGGATCAGCGGCCATTCGAACTTCAGCATCAGGCCGCAGCTCGCCGTCAGGCTGACGATGTCATAGCCCTGGTCGATCAAGGGGCCGAGTTCCGCCGCCACCCGTTCGGCGCGGGCCGCCACCTCGGCGATGTCCCCCGCCTCGAGCTGGGGCATGCCGCAGCACTCGGGATAGGCGAAGCGCGTCTCCACCCCCTGTTTGGCCAGTACGGCCACCGCCGCCACGGCGGTGTCCGGATCATTGTAATCGACAAAACAGGTGGCGTAGATCGCCGCCTTGCGCAGGCCGAAGGCGGGTCCCGCCGGATCCGGCGGCACGGGCTTTTTCAGGCGGTCGCCGGCCGTCTTGCTGTTGAAGACCGGCAATATGGCCTCGCGGTCGATCCCCGCCACCGCCTCCATCGCCGCGCGGGTGGTCTTGTTCCTCAGGCTGGTCGCCCAGTTGGCCAGACCCGCGACCGGCTGGGCCAGCCGGCCGTTGCGGTCGGTCTCGCCGAGCTGTTCGCGGACGAACTCGCCGCCCTGAGCCTTCCGGCGAGCGGCGCGGTGGCGGAGGATGACATGGGGGAAATCGAGGTCGAACGGGTGCGGCGGCACATAGGGACACTTGGTCAGGAAGCACATGTCGCAAAGCGTGCAGGCGTCCGAGACCTCGCCATAGGCGGCCTTGGGAACTCCGTCGAGTTCGCCGGTCGGACCGTCGTCGATCAGGTCGAACAGCTTGGGGAAGGCGTCGCACAGGTTGAAGCACCGGCGGCAGCCGTGACAGATGTCGAACACCCGCTCCATCTCCGCCTCGACGGCGGCCATGTCGTAGAATTCAGGGTCGCGCCAGGCGATCGGATGGCGAAAAGGCGCGTCGAGGCTACCCTCGCGAGCGGCGCCGGAGGGGGGGACTGGATCTGACATCGGGCCTCGCAAATTATTGGCCGCCGCCCGCGCGGGGGGCGCGCGGACGGCGGCGGGACCAGGAAAGAGGAGGGGCTCTCTTCCTAGTCGAGGCTGTCGAGGGCGCGCTGGAAGCGGCCCGCGTGGGACTTTTCGGCCTTGGCCAGGGTTTCGAACCAGTCGGCGATCTCGTCGTGACCTTCTTCCCGCGCCGTGCGCGCCATGCCCGGATACATATCGGTGTATTCATGGGTCTCGCCGGCGATGGCGGCCTTGAGGTTCAGGTCGGTGGCGCCGATCGGCAGGCCCGTGGCGGGGTCGCCGACACTTTCCATGAATTCGAGGTGGCCATGGGCGTGGCCCGTTTCGCCTTCGGCGGTGGAGCGGAACACCGCGGCGACGTCGTTGTAGCCTTCGACGTCGGCCTTCTGCGCGAAATAGAGATAGCGACGGTTCGCCTGGCTCTCGCCGGCGAAAGCGTCCTTCAGGTTTTGCAGGGTCTTGCTGCCAGCCAGGGACATGGGGATTCCTTCTCTTGGGTTGGCGGACCGGTCTCGCGTCGCCGCCGTTTACAGCGCTGTCCCTTAGGCGCGGCGCGGGCCGTCGTCCAATCGATTGAGCCCATGACGCCGATAGAGACGGTCAATAATCCGTCAGATCCGGGCTTCCCCGCCGAAGGCCGCAAGCGCCTCGGCCAGACCCGCCGCCGCCAGCTTGACCAGTTCGCCGCCCTTTTCGGGCGTCGCCAGCCCCGGATCGGAGCCCATCCGCCCGTCCGGATAGCGGGCGCGGAAATCGCCGGCCTCGCGGATCGGACCGGTGGGGGCGATCTGCGGCGCGTAGTTGGCGGCCTTAATGTGATCGGGATAGGCCCATTGGGTGATGGCGATCTCCGACGGCGTCGCATGACTGCCGTGGCCGACCGGGAACTGCTGCTGGGCCAGCCGCATCACCCCCTTCAGGTCCCACCAGTTGACCAGCTTGCAGGCGAAGCCCGAGCGGCGCCCTGCATAGCTGTCCGCCGCATAGAGCTCGGAGAACGCCGCCTCGATGG
>CAIQDO010000199.1 GCA_903870555.1 uncultured Caulobacteraceae bacterium | reverse complement strand
TTGTGGGTCTTGGCGTGCGGCCGCAGTTTCAGCCCCGCCGCCGCGGCGAAGGCGGCCATGCGCGCGATGTTGCGCTCCAGCGCCTCGACGTCGACGATCAGCGCCGGGGTGTTGAGCGCCGCGCGCGAGCCCTGCTGGCCGATCAGATGGGCGTGGAGATCGTTGGCGTTCATGGCGCGGTCCTCAGGTTCGGGCGGGGCGTGATGGTCGGATCAGACCCTCGGTCGATATACCCAAGGTATCGCGAAGTCGCCGGATCATGTCGATCGACAGGCCTCGGCGGCGGCTTGCGGGTAGATTCCGAGGGTGTCGCGGCCGATCCTGGATCGTAATCTCACGCGCGGTTGCCGCCCTTGAACGGTCATCCCCCGTCTGACGCTTGATCGTGGCGCCGAGCGGCCATTCACGTTTGAAAACCCAAGATCTGTAATACCCAACAGAGGCGAGGACCATGAACAAGCTGATCGCTATCGCCCCGGCCGCCGTCGCCCTGACGTTGGCTGGCGCCAGTGTCGCGCAACCCTATGGGGACCGTGATCGCGGCGGCCACTATGACCGTGAACACGAGGAGCGCGGACGCCATGACGGTGGGCGCTGGCGGCGCCATCACCGCGAGCGGGTCTGCCATATGCGCCACCACCACCAAGTCTGCCATTGGCGCTGAGGACCTCTCATCAAGGCAAACTTGGCCTCTTGATCAGACGGCGACGACCCCGGCGAGCCCCATCGCCCGCCGTCGCCGCAGCACCGCGCCGAGACCGCCGACACCCAGCAGCATCATCGTCCAGGTCGCCGGTTCGGGCACTGCCTCGGTGTAGGCGCCGCTGGCGCTCAGGGTGGCGGTGTAGCCGGCCGAGCGCAGGGCGGGGGCGAGCAGGCTGGTGAGGTCCACCGGCGCGCCGCCGCCTTCGACGGTGGGCAGGCCGGTGTAGTGCTGGGGCCCTCCCTGGTTCAGGAAGGCGAGTTGGGCGACCGAGCCCGGGACCGGGTTGTCGGCCTTGACGCCAACGGTGTTGGTGGCGACCCCGTGATTGAGCACATTGAATAGGGGCCCGTCGAGCGTGGGATCCGCCACCAGATCGGGCAGGAGCTGCATCGGGAATCCGTAAATCGCCGTCGCGGCGGCTTCGGTCGCCGGCGTCGCCGTGAAGGTGTCGATCAGACTCTGGCCCGGACCGTAGTAGTTCAGCGTGTCATAGATGGTTATCGTCGTCGCGTGGCCATTCGCCGCCGCCGTCAGCGCCATCACCCCGGCCAGCACGCCGATCGTCTTGATCGTCCCCGTTTGCATAACTTTCTTCCCCAAGAAAGACGCCGTCATTTGGCTTCGACGTCTCTGTTGTGCCGGGAAGACAAGGTGGCAATTGGGTGGAGGATCGCTCAAAACAGGTTTTGTTCGCGCCGAAACCTGGGCGGATTCGGCCGCCGACGCCGCTTCACGTCGGAAATCGGGCGCTATCGCCCGGCCGCGCCGGCGCCCTAAGGTGGGCCGCAATCGCCGGAGGAGACTCGCCAATGACCTTTCCCGAATACGCCGACCATGACGGCCTCGGCCTCGCCGATCTGGTGCGGCGGGGCGAGGTCAGCGCCGCCGAGGTGGTCGAGGCGGCGATCGAGCGGATCGAGGCCCACAACCCGGCCCTGAACGCGGTGGTCCACAAGGCCTATGACGAGGCGCGGGCGGCGGCGAGAGGGCCGTTGCCCGACGGTCCGTTCAAGGGCGCGCCGCTGCTGGTCAAGGATCTGCTGATCGCCGTCGCCGGCTGGCCGCGCACCTCCGGCAGCCGGTTCTGCCGCGACGTGGTCGACGCCGAGGACAGCGGCCTGATGCGCCGCTACCGCTCCAGCGGGGCGGTGGCGATGGGCAAGACCAGCTGCCCGGAGTTCGGCATCACCGGCACCACCGAGCCGGCGCTGTTCGGCCCCTGCCGCAACCCCTGGGGCGTCGGCCATATCGCCGGCGGCTCGTCCGGCGGTTCGGCCGCGGCGGTGGCGTCGGGGATGGTTCCCCTGGCCCACGGCGGCGACGGGCGCGGCTCGATCCGCATCCCGGCCTCCTGCTGCGGCCTGGTGGGGCTGAAGGTGACGCGCGACCGCAATCCCCACCTGCCCGACGGCTACGACTTCGCCCAGGGCTATGTGGTCGAGCATGTGATGACCCGCACCGTGCGTGACTGCGCCGCGATGCTCGACGTCACCGGCGTCCCGGAGCCGGCTTCCCCCTACGCGCCGCCGGCCAAGGCGCGGCCCTATATGGAGGAGATCCTGGCCTCGCCGGGGCGGCTGCGCATCGCCTGGTCCGCCGAGACCGCCAACGGCCGGCCGATCCACCCCGAGGTGCAGGCGGCGCTGGAGCACACCGCCGATGTGCTGGCGCGGCTGGGTCACGAGGTGGTTCCGCGGGGCCTGGGCGTCGACCAGCGAGCGCTGTACGGCGCGCAGAATGCCTGCTCCGGCGCCAACTTCGCCGCCGGCATGAAACGGCTGATCGACCAGATCGGCCGGGAGCCCGAGGGCGACGATCTCGAGCCCCTGACCTGGGCGTCGCTGAAGGGCGGACGCCGCGCCACCGGCGAGCAGACCATGTGGGAGGCGCAGGAGCTGCGGATGCTGGCGCGCGGGGTGATGGCGCTGTTCGAAGAGTTCGACGTCTACCTCACGCCGGTGATGGGCACGCCGCCGCCGCCGATCGGCTACATGGACCCCGTGGCCGTGGCGCCGCGCGACATCGGCAAGCGCAATGGCGAGGTGTTTCCCTTCGCCGCGCCGTTCAACATGACCGGCCAGCCTTCGCTGTCGCTGCCGCTGGCGATGTCCTTCACCGGCCTGCCGATCGGCATGATGTTCAGCGGTCGCTACGCCGACGAGGCGACGCTGTTCCGTCTGGCGGCGCAGTTGGAGACGGAGATGCCGTGGAAGGACCGCCGACCGCCGGTCTGGGGCTGACGCCTACGCGTCGCCGGGGACATGGGGGTCAAGGACGAATCCACACCTCGACGCGACGATTCTTGCTTCGGCCCTCTTCGGTGCTGTTGTCCCGTATCGGCAGGGCCTTGCCGAAACCGGTGATACCCCCCGGAGAGACCTGCCGTGTCCGCAGGGCCTCCGCGATGGCCCGGGCCCGGCTCTCCGAGAGCCTCAGATTGGCCTGATCGCCGCCGCGGTCGTCGGTGAAACCGATCAGCAACAGTCTCTCGGGCGGAATGTTGTGCTGGGAGAGATAGTTGGCCACCAGATCGAGATCGCCCAAGGCCCGGTTGTCGAGCTCGCTGCTGCCGGAGGCGAAGAAGAAGTTGGTGTTGAGGCGGTCACCCGACCCGGTCGCATCGAGATATTCGTGGGGCGCGTTCCGCGGCTTGGATGAGCCGGAGTCTGCCGCTGGCGGCGGCGCCACGTCCCGAGAGACGAAGCCGTTGGCGGTGACGATCTGCTTGCCGGCGGTGGAATCGACGAAGGCGAGAAACTGCATCGCCGCCAGGGCGGGTTCGCGTTGGGGCACATAGAGATACAGGCGTCGGGACAGGGCGTAGTCCTCGGTGCCGATGGTGCGGCTGTTGGCCAGGAGGGGCTCGCCCCCGTTCTGCGATACGATCGGCACCGGACGGGCGACCTGAGCCGAGCCGGCGCCGACAAAGCCGATGCCGCCGGTGGCGGCGGCCACGCCATCGGACAATTCGCTGCCCTTCTCGAACCGTTGCGCGTCGGCGCGGAGCTTCGCGCCGTAGGTGTCCAGGACCTGACGCTTGAAGAACTTCCAGGTGCCGGAGTTCTCGTCCCGGGCGAAGACGGTTACGGGTCCGGCGGTCGCACCGAGTTGAGACCAGTCGCTGATCCGTCCGCCGAACAGGTCCGCCACCTGGCTCAGGGTGAGGCTGGCGACGCGGTTGGCGGGATTGACGACGATGGCGACGCCGTCGAGGCCGATGATGTGTTCGGCGGCTGGTGAGTTCATGTCGCCGAGCCCAGACAGATCTGCGGCGGTGACGCGGTCGATCTGATCGGATGCCATGGCCACGTCATAGGTCTTGGTCTTGAGGCCGTCGAAACCCGTCTTCGTGCCATGGGCGGCCACGGTCACGACAAGCGTTTTGATGTTGGTCTTGCACGTCAGGACAAGTTCGTCCTTGGCGGGCGACTGTTTTTCGATATCAGCGCAGCCCTGGGATTTCAGCCAGCCTTCGGCGAGCGCCGGACCCAGCTTGTCGCCGATCGTATTCGAGCCGCCCAACCGGAGGTTCGGCTCGGGCTTGCCCAGGCCGCCAAGAGGAAAGCCGCCCCCCGCGCCGGAGCCATGGCCGAAGGACAGAACCGCGAGCCCCGCGAGTCCCAGGGCGACGACAACGCCCGCAGCGATCGCCCAGGCCGGCACGCCCCGGCCAGCCGGTCCGACAGGTCCCTGCAGGGTCACCAGCGACTTGCCGCACTCGGGGCATACGAAGTCCGCGCCAACGGGAACCTGGATAGTCTTTCGGGTGTCGGCGCTGGCGCAGTTGCCGATGTTAACGCATCGCCCGACACGCATGTCGTTTGCAGCGGCCATGACTAGCTCCTGATGATGGCGATGGCGGTCTTGGCGGCCTCGACGACGGCGCGGTAGCGCGGGTCGCCGACGTCGCCGCCGACGAGCGGCTTGATGTCGTCCGGCGCGGCGCGCAGGCTGGTCTCGATCTCCGCCCGGTCCGATCGCTTGGCCAGTCCGGCGCCAACTTCCGCGCGGAGCGCAGCCTGAATCGTGTGATCGACTGCGTCAGGCGCGTCGAGCAGAGAGGTCCCCAAGGCGACCGGCGCCGCTTCGAACCCGTCATCATGACCGTAAAAGGTCAGCTTGCCGTTCGTGACCCTCACCACGTCAAGGGCCCTGGCTATCAGGATGAGGGCGAGAGCCTCCTTGCGCATCTCGTCTCCCGACTGGACAAACAGTCTCGGGTAGCGGGTCAGATCGCCTTCCGTATGGAGTTCGAGACCCGCCCTGGCGGGATTTGATCGCACCCGCGCCTCGTAACGGGTTTCCAGGAACGGCAGTATGCCCAGATAGCGCAGCGGATAGAGGTTCTTGATGGCGATCATGGTAATCTCGTTCGTCCGCCCCTCCGTGGTGATGAATTCGAGATCGCCGGGTTGGGCGTCGCGGAACGCCTGCTGCAGCTGTTCGACGAAGGCGGACTGTTCCGGCGCGCGCGGCATGACCACGACCCATTTTTCGACGAGGGTCTGGACGCCCTGGGGAATGCCGGGACCGGCCCGGTTCTTTTCCAGGGGATTGGTCGTCAGGTAGCAGCCCGCCTCCCGAACAAGATCGGCGACATAGTTGCGCAGCGCCTGCCGGTCGGCGCCGAATCGCTCCCTGAGCTTGTCGATGATCGACACCCCGAGAATCTTCTGACGGCTCTCGGTGACCAGGATGTCATGGGCCGTTCTGGCGTTTCGCTCCGCCACCGCCTCAATGCGGTCGATCAAGTCCGAGAGACCGAGCCGCTCGCGAAAGGCGCCGAAATTCGGGGCCGGGCCGAGTTTTTCGACCAGAGCGGCGCGGATGGCCGACGTTTGCGTCGCCTGCTCGGCTTCTTCGACGGTGAGTGTCTTGGTGACCGACCGGACCAGGTCGGGATCGTAGAAGCGGATGATATGGCCGGTGGTGGCGCCGCCGGCGTCGGCCTTCAGCCGCTCGTCGATCCCCGCGCCGACGCGGCGCAACGCTTCCTGCATCGTGCCGATGATGGCGTCCACGTCCGACTTCAGGTCGGCCAGTTCGGTCAGGACTTCGCCGAGCAGACTCTTCGCGAACACCCAGGCCTCGACCCGCGTGCGTCGAACATAGTGTTCCTGAAGCTGGATGGCGTAGGCGTCGAGAAGGGCGTCGCGCTTGCCCACCAGCTTGCCAAACAGCCCCAGATCCGCCCAGCGCTGGTGGATCTTCACCAGTTCGGCTCCCGCCGACTCCGACGCGTCCCGCTCTTTTTGAATCTGGCTATCCGAGCCGGTCAATCGGTCGGTCGTCAGCGACATCAGGTCGGCAAGGACACGGCTGATCTCGCTTGCCGAGCGCGTCGCATTGCGCCAATCGTCGAAAAGTTCGGTCTCCACCTGGGAGCGGATCTCGCGGGCCATTTCGCGTTTCGCCAGGGTCTTGACTCGGAAAAAGGGAACGACGCCAGTGTTGCGAAAACCCTCGTCGAACCGTTTGGCGCAGAGGCTGTGCAATTCGTCCAGCCACCCCGGCGCCGCTCCCTCGCGAACCATGCCCTTGAAGGTCGCGATCACCTCTTCCCATTCGTTGGTGAGAGTCCGCCAGCGCTTGTTCTTGTCGTCGGCCGCGAGAATCGCCGTGGACAGCAGGATGTGCGCGTCGCTCAGCAACCACCTGCCGAGCGTCTCGGTTTCCCGTACGAAGCTGGCGGTGTCGACGTTCCGTTCGCGATCGACGAAACCCTGGCCTTCCTGCCAGTTGTTGAATCTGAGTTGGTTGATGGCCTGGCGAGCGAACGACAGGCTCAGGTACTCGCCGATCTCCTCTTCCGGGATGGCGATGCGCTTGATGCCGAATGACAGGAAGCGCTTTGATCGCTCCCCGACACGTGCGCCGGGCGCGGTTTCAGGTGTTCCGTCGCCATTCTCCGCATTCTCCATCCGTTCCAAGGATCGCCAGCCGACCTGGTCAGCGACGACGATTTTCTGGAAGAGAAAGTCGGCGACGACGCTTGGCAGTTCGACGTCGACGTCGGCGATATAGCCCTTCTCATTTTCATTGCCGAAAACATAGGCGCCGTTAAAGGCGTCTTTCAGGTCCAGGCGGTTGCCTGTCTTCACGTCATAGGGCTGATAGGCCCCAGTCGAGAGAGCATTGATTTCCGTTAGGGCCGCGTAACCATTGGCGTGATAATTGCCAGTGTCCCAGCTTGGCAGCGGAAATTGTTCAGGGTTGAGCAAGTATAGGATGATGCGGTGACGCCGGGGGTCGCTATATTGAGCGCGGATCTGAGCAACAACATCGATCAAGGACCCCGAACCGGTGCCTCCGGCAAGCCCGGCGATCACGTGGAACGTGAGATCGGTTTGGCCGTTCGCCTGAACATTGCGGACCTGATTTTGCAGGGCCTTGTTGAAGTCGTCGATCTTGCAGGCGAACAGGAAACGACCCAGTCGCCGTTTCTGGCCGCCAAGCGCCGCGCCGATGATGGAGTTAAGGATTTCATTCCATTCGGCGCGGTCGCCGATCCAGGGTTTTATTCCGGGATAGGTTTGAATGTTATCGAGGCGGGACTTGAGGTCTTCGCCAACAATTTTCAGCTGGCTGCCGACCGGTAACTGGACCGACGTGCCTAAAATTTTCCAGCTTGGATCATCGGCGCTCATCATTTCCGAGGAGGAATCCACGTACAAATAGCCCACGGACACGCCCGGAATACTTTCCTTGCGAAATTCACCGTAGATTTGCTTGCGAAAGGCGCGGATAATTTTCCCGCCGGTGCCGCCTAGTCCGATAATTACGTGATTCATGGAGACTCCCGGCGCGTAATCTAGCGGCGATCCATGACACTAATTTTACGCGCCGGGCGGTTGACTTATGTTGAATTTAGTCAATGGGATAGGTCGCCACACTGGGCAGGCGACCGCCAGGCCTGCAGCGGGATTGCTGGGAATGCCCATCCGGGCGGGGCCACGCTCCCGCCGAGTCCTCCATGCGAGCGGATCAGGAGGGTGGCGGTCCGGTGATCAGAGGCCGGAACGTCTGGATGATGTGGCGATAGGTGGCGCGCTTGAAGTCGGCCACGGCGCCGAGGGCCTCGTCGATCTCCGCCCAGCGCCATTTGTCGAACTCGATCTGCTCGTGGGCGGCGAGGTCGAATTCCGTATCTTCGCCGTGAAACCGGAAGACGAACCAGATTTGCTTCTGGCCGAGCCAGCCTCGCGCCGCCTTCGAGCGGCGATAGCCCGCTGGGAAGGTATAGGCGATCCAGTCCTCGGTGCGGCCCAGCAGGGTGACCGAACGCGCGCCGGTCTCCTCGTGCAACTCGCGTAGGGCGGCCGCTTCGAGTTCCTCCCCGTCATCGACGCCGCCTTGCGGAAACTGCCAGTTGCGGGGGCCGGGCGTGTCGGCGCGCCGCCCGAGCCACACCCGGCCGTCGGCGCGGGCCAGGATGATGCCGACGTTGGGCCGGTAACGAGACAGGTCGAGAGGGGCGGTTTCGGTCGGGATGGAGACCATTTCGAACAGAGCCTAGTTCGCCTTGGCCGGGGGCGGGGTCGCCGGGGTCGCGGGTACGCCAGGTTTGACCACCACGCCGTGGACGGTGCGCTGCGCCGCCGCCTGGGCCAGTGTGGCCGCGGGCTTGGGCAGCTTGGGCGTGGCTTCAACCGAGCCGTATTTGAGCACATCCAGGGCGCGAGTGAGCTGGAAGTCGCCCTTCTTCTCATCGAAGGCGGCCGGCGGCGCCTCGGCGGGATTGTGCGAGCCGACCCGGGTCTTGCCCTCATCGGCGCTGAGCGCGTTCTTGAAGCTGGCCTCGCTGAACTGGAAGGCCTCGTTGGCGATCAGGGCCGCCTGTTCGCGGGTTTCCGCCACTTCGAGATCGGGCTGAATGCCCGTCTTCTGGATCGAACGACCCGAGGGCGTGTAATAGCGCGCGGTGGTCACCTTTACCGCGCCGTCGAGTCCGCCGCGCAACGGGATCACCGTCTGGACCGATCCCTTGCCGAAGCTGGTCAGGCCGACGAGTTGGGCGCGGTGGCGGTCCTGCAGGGCGCCGGCCACGATCTCGGCCGCCGAGGCGGTGCCGCTGTTGATCAACACCACCACCGGCAGGTTGTCGATCTTGGCGCCGGGCTTGGCGTTGTAGCGCTCGATGCTGCGGGCGTCGCGGCCGCGCTGCGACACCACCTCGCCGCCGTCGAGGAACAGGTTCGACACGCCGACGGCCTGGTCGAGCAGACCCCCTGGATTGCTGCGCAGGTCGAACACCAGACCCTTGAGGTGCGGATTCTTGGCGCGGAGTCCATCGATGGCGGCCTTGGTCTCGTCGGTGGCCTTTTCGTTGAAACTGGACAGCCGGACATAGCCGTAGTCACCCTCGGCATGGGAGGTCACCGACTTGGGCGTAATCACCTCGCGCACCAGCTTCAGGTCGAAGGGATCGGTCTTTTCCCGCGCGATGGTGACGGTCACCGTTTCGCCGGCCTTGCCGCGCATCTGCTTGACGGCCTCGTTGACCGTCAGGCCGAGCACCGTCTGGCCATTGACGGCGGTGATGTAGTCGCCCGGCTTGATGCCGGCCCTGAAGGCGGGGGTGCCGTCGATGGGGGATATCACCTTGATCACCCCATCCTCGCTGGTGATCTCGATGCCGAGGCCGCCGTATTCACCCCGGGTGGTGTCCTGCATCTCCGCATAGTCCTCCGGCGTGAGGTAGTCGGAGTGCGGATCGAGGGAGGTCAGCATGCCCTTGAGCGACGCCTCGATCAGCTTCTTGTCGTCGACCGGCGTGACATAGTCGCGGTCGACGGTGTCCAGCACGTTCCCGAACAGCTCGAGCATGTGGTAGGTCTGGGTCCGCGACGACGGCGTCGCGCTGGCCTTCTGGCTGACATAGGCCATCGTCCCGGCGCCGAGGACGAAGGCGGAAACGCCGATCAACAGGTATTTTCGCATATCGGACTTCATGGACCTCGTCCGCGCCGGAATTGGGGCGCCTGAATTGTGCACTCGACGTTCCACCACAATTGACCGCCCGTGAACAGGTCATGTGGGGTGCGGTCAGTCGCGGTGATAGGGGGAGCCGGCCATGATGGTGGCCGCGCGGTAGATCTGTTCGGCCAGCATCGCCCGGACAAGGGCGTGAGGCCAGGTCTGGATCCCGAAGGCCAGGCGGCCGCGCGCCGCGGCCAGAACCCGGGAATCGAGGCCGTCCGCCCCACCGACAACGAAGGTCAACCGCCGCACGCCGTCGTCGCGCAGGCGCCCCAACATGGCGGCGAAATCCCGGGAGCTGCGCGCCTGGCCATGCTCGTCGCACGCGATCAACCAGGCGTCCTCGACCTTGTCGAGCAGCACCTCGGCCTCGGCCTCCTTGCCGGGCTTGCGGGCCTCGACCTCGAGGATGTCCACCGGACCCAGCCCGTGGGCGCGGCCGCTGGCGGTGGCCCGGGCGGCCCAGTCCAAAGCCAGCCTGGCCTCCGGCGCGGCGCCGAGGCGTCCGACGCACAGCAG
>CAIQDO010000198.1 GCA_903870555.1 uncultured Caulobacteraceae bacterium | reverse complement strand
CTGAAGGCGCTAGCGGACTTCATGCCGCCGGGCGTCAGCTGGACACGACCGGAGGGCGGCATGTTCATCTGGCTGACCCTGCCGGGGAGCCTCGACGGGGCCACGCTGCTCGAACGCTGCATCAAGGAGGCCCGCGTCGCCTTCGTGCCCGGCGCCGCGTTCTTCGCCGACCGGTCCGGCCGCAACACCATCCGTCTCAGCTTCTCTCTGAACGACGAGGCCAAGGCGCGCGAGGGGATCTCCCGGTTGGCGGCGATGATCGACAAATCCCTGACCGGGCCGTGACGCGGCCTTAACGCGCCCTTCATTCCCCGCGGGCCAAGGTTGGGAGTCATCCTTGGAGGCCCCCGTGAGCCTGACTCCCGATAAGATCCTGATTGGCGACTGCATCGAGCAGATGAACGCCCTGCCCGAGAAGTCGGTGGACCTGGTGTTCGCCGATCCGCCCTACAATCTACAGCTCGGCGGCGACCTGCTGCGCCCCGACAACTCCAAGGTCGACGCGGTCGACGATCACTGGGACCAGTTCGCCTCGTTCGAGGCCTATGACCAGTTCACCAACGCCTGGCTGCTGGCCGCGCGCCGGGTGTTGAAGGACGACGGCGCCCTGTGGGTGATCGGCAGCTACCACAACATCTTCCGCGTCGGGCGGTCGTTGCAGGACACAGGCTACTGGATCCTCAACGACGTGGTGTGGCGCAAGGCCAATCCCATGCCCAACTTCAAGGGCACCCGCTTCACCAATGCTCACGAGACCCTGATCTGGGCCGCGAAGGGCCGCGGCTCGCGCCGCTACCGCTTCAACTACGACGCCATGAAGATGGCCAATGACGAGGTGCAGATGCGCTCGGACTGGGCGTTGCCGATCTGCTCGGGCGAGGAGCGGGTCAAGGACGCCAACGGCCAAAAGGCCCATCCGACCCAGAAGCCGGAGGCTCTGCTGCACCGGGTATTGCTGGCGTCGACCGAGGTCGGCGACGTGGTCCTCGATCCCTTCTTCGGCGTCGGCACCACCGGCGCGGCGGCCCGCCGGCTCGGTCGACGGTTCATCGGTATCGAGCGCGAACCGGAATACGCCGCCCTGGCCGAGGCGCGCATCGCCAAGATCGTCCCAGTCGCTCCGTCCGAGCTGGATGTGACCGGCTCGAAGAAGGATGAACCGCGCGTGCCGTTCGGCCAGATCGTCGAGGCCGGACTGCTCCATCCCGGCGACACCCTGTGGTGCCCGAAAGGCAAGCACAAGGCGCGGGTGCGGGCCGACGGCAGCCTGGCGGTGGGCGAGCTGACTGGCTCGATCCACAAGATGGGCGCCATCGCCCAGTCGCAGCCGGCCTGCAACGGTTGGACCTACTGGCACATCCGCACCGACAAGGGCCTCGCCCCCATCGACGTGCTGCGCGCCAAGGTCAGGGCGGAGATGGCTGGGTAGGTCTGGGACGGGCCAGGATGACGCAAAGCAGGATCGCCGGCAGCCCGATGGCCGCCGACAGCAGGTAGAACAGTTCATAGGCCTGCAGCAACGTCCGCCCGGCCTGGAGATCGTCGACGATCACGCCGGAAAAGCCCTTCAGGGTCTTGCCGGTCCAGGTCAGGGCCGAGGTCAGCAGGGCGTATTGGGTGGCCGTGTAGCCCAGGCTGGTCAGGGTCGACATATAGGCGACGAGTGCGACACCGGAGAAGGCCATCACCAGGGAGTCGAAGCCCATGATCGCCTCGAAGCCAGTGAAACTGAAGGACCCAATCGCCAGCAGCGGAAAGTCGCCGCCGCTCCAGGCCAGCAGGGCGAAGGCCGCCACGGCCAGGGGCTGAAGGATCGCCCCGAGAATCAGGGTGCGGGGGTTGCCCAGCCGCAGCGAGGCGGCGCCGCCCAGGGCGATGCCGGCGAAGGATCCCGCCAGGCCAATCGTGGCCCGCACCGCGGCGATCGTCGGCTTGGGAATGCCCAGAGCCTTGTAATACGGATTACTCATCGGCCCGCGCATGTAGTCGCACAGGTGGTAGAGGGTGATGGTCCCCAGCATCAGCACGGCCATGGCCACGCCGTGGGTGCGGAAGAATTCAAGGAATGGGCCGACGACCGCATCGAGGCCGGCCCGCAGCGGATGGACGTGCGCCACCAGGGCCTTGGCCTCCATCACCTCATCCGCGCGAACGGGCTCGCGCGCCAGCAGGGCGGCGATCACCCCCACCGCCATCAGCCCACCGTAGAGGCCATAGGACAGGGGCCAGCCGACGGCGGTGGCCAGCAGCAGGATCAAGGCTTCGGTGGCGATCAGGGCCAGACGGTAGCCCAGGCTGTAGGACGCCGTCAGCAGGCCCAGTTCATCGGCGTCCTGAGCCGTCTCGATCCGCCAGGCGTCGACCACCGTGTCCTGGGCGGCCGCCCCGACGCCGGTGAGCAGGCCGAAACCGATCAGGGCCCCGAGGTGGGCGCGCGGATCGCTGCAGGCCATGCCCACCAGCCCCCCGCCAACGGCGAGCTGGGTGAGAATCATCCAGCCTCGGCGACGGCCGAGGCCGCCCAGCAGCGGCGCCCCCACCCGGTCGACCGCCGCGCCCCAAAGGAACTTCACCGAATAGGTCAGGGTGATCCACGACAGGAAACCGATCGTGGCCAGCTTCACACCGTCCTCGGCCAGCCAGAAGGCCAGGGTGTTGCCGATCAGCATGAACGGCAGGCCGGACGAAAATCCCAGCGTCAGCATCAGGGCGACCCTCGGCCGGGTCAGGGCCAGGATCACATCCTTGGCTCGCCGGCGGGGCGGGCGCGGGGCGGGCGCGGTCGGGGCGGCGTCGGTCATTCGGGCAAGGTGGCCCGCGCCGGTGTCTCCGTCCAGGCCACAGTCGCCCGTCACGCGCCTCAATCGGCTTCGAGCGGAATCCGGATGGTCACGGTGACGCCGGCGCCCTCAGCGCTGTCGGTGTTCAGGTCGCCGCCAAGCTGGCGCACGAAGATGCCGACATAGTCCGTGCCGCGCGCCTGCCCCTGGGTCGCGGGGGACCGCTCGCGCAGGCCGGCGCCATCGTCGGCCACGGTCAGGACAAGGCTGACCTCGTCGCGCCGGCCGCTGAGGGTGACGCGGCCCCGACCTTCGGGAAAGGCGTGCTTGATGGCGTTGGTGGCCAGTTCGTTGATCAGCAGGCCCAGCGGCACCGCCCGGTTGGCGTCGATGCTCAGCGGTTCGCCGTCACCGTTTTGAACGTCCACGACGATGCGGATGCCAGACCCGGCCCCGAGCAGGCTCTCCGACACCGTGCGGGCGATCTCCGTCAGGTAGCCGTCCACCGCCACGGCGTCGCCGGAGGCGGAGCGGGAGATCAGGTCGTAGAGCTGGGCGATGGCGCCGATGCGCGCCTGCATGGCCAGGTAGCCGGCGGCGCAGGGCGCCGCCGCCCGGCGGGCCTCGAAACCGATCAGCCCGACGACGAGCTGCAGGTTGTTCTTGATCCGGTGGGAGATCTCGTTGGCCAGCACCTCGGCGTCGCGTTCTCGCTGCTTGCGATCGGTGATGTCGGTGAACACGAGCAGCAGCCGATGGCTGTGGTTGCCCGGCTGGAACACCTTGCGCACCGCCAGGGTGTAGACGCGCCGGCCGAGGCCCGGGAAGTCGTCCTCGATCTCGAAGCTGTCGATCGGCCGGTTCTCGGGCAGTACCTTTTCCATCAAGTGGCGCAGGGCCGGGACATCCATCTGGTGCTGGCCGAGGTCAGCCACACGGCGTCCCTGGGTCTCCGCCTCGGTGATGCCGAACAGGGTCAGGAAGGCGTGGCTGGCGGTGACGATGGTCATGTCGCTTTCCAGCACCACCAGCGGGTCCTGGATCGTGTCGACGATGCTCTGGGTCAGACGCCAGGCGCGGTCGCTGTCGGCCTGGGCCTTGCGCGCCTCGCTGACATCCTCGATCGCCAAGAGGATCGAGTCGTCGGGATCGCCGGGCCGCATGATCCGGCGGGCGTTCACCAGCATGGTGCGTCGGCCGATGGTGGGGAAATCGTGCTCGACCTCGAAGCGCTCCACCGAATCCTGGGCCGGCAGCACGCTGTCGAGCAGGGTGTGCAGGGCGGGGATGTCCCATTGGCCGTTGCCGAGGGCGAAGATGTGGCAGCCTTCGGTCTCCTCGGGACGGGTCAGGAAGGTTGTGTAGAACGCGCGGTTGGCCGAGGTGATGTTCAAACCCCGATCGAGAATGATCAGGGCGCTGGGCACCGTTTCGACGATATCGCTGGCCTTGAGTTCGGCGATGGCCTGTCCTTTCGCGAACGGCGCGGCTTCAAGAAGCGAGGATGTGGGCGATGGAGGTTTCGAGCTGCAGGGCGGTGTAGGGCTTGGGCAGGAACTCCGAACCCTCGACGAAGGATTCGGTCATCTTGGCGGTCAGCTGATTGCCGGTCGTGTAGAGAACCCGGCAGTTCGGCCGCAGGCGGGCCGCCTCGTCGGCCACCTCGCAGCCGCCGTTCATTCGGCGCTTGAGATAGATGTCGGTGAACAGGGCGTCGATCCTCTGATCGGACCGCAGGATGGCCAGGGCCTCGGGCACGTCGGCGGCCGAGAGAATCTGGTGGCTCAGGTCCTGAATCGTCACCTCCGCGATCTCGCGGATGAAGGCGTCGTCTTCGACGACGAGGATCACGGCCATCGGGCCCCTTTCGGACGTGGCG
>CAIQDO010000197.1 GCA_903870555.1 uncultured Caulobacteraceae bacterium | reverse complement strand
GCGAAATCTCGGTGAGAGGCCGCCCCGTCCCCGGAGCCGCACCCCGCAGCGGAAGGTCCGAACGACCGAGAGGGGAGGGATTCTGAGCTCAGGCGCGATCGCGACTATAGGCCTTGAAGGTCATGATCGCTCCGCAAACGAATAGTAGGCCTTCCAAGCCCATGAATACGGCCGCGCTCAGCCCAGCGGCCCCACGCCCGTAAAAACCCGCGGCGAACATTCGAAACACTCCGAGTATCAGGCCGACCCAGCCGGCCAGCGTGACCAGCACCGTCCAGTCACGGGTCCAGTGATTGTGCGCGCGGACAATAGCCAAACCTGCAATGAACAACAGGACACCCGAGAGATAGACTACGGGCGGGATTTGCGCATCATAGAGATGCGGCTGAACCAAAGGAAATTCCGACGCGGTTATACCTACAATGGCGGGGCCGACCAGTCCCGCGATGCGCCTGGAGTCCGACATGGCTTGTGTTCCAAAGCGCCGAGGCCGTCCCGGCCGAACGCCAAGTTTGCTTGGCGACCTGACATGCCCAAGGGTCCGCTTGGGGTCAATTCTCACCTTTGGCTTCCAGGCCCACTCCGGACACTCGCGACGGCGTCGCCAGCGGACGGCAGGGACGGGTATCGCACCCTGCCCCCTAGATCCCGCCGGCGAAGGCGCGCTCCAGGGCCTTGCGGAACAGCGACGGGGTGTCGGCCAGGGCCGTCGACCGCGGGGTCCAGACGAAATCCCCAATGGCTCCGCTCGCCTTGGCGACGAACAGGTCCAGATCGAGGGAAAAGTGGGTGAAGACGTGGGTCACGCCGCCGGCCGATTGCCAGGTCGCAGCGGCGGGCGCGTGGGCCGAGGCTTCGATTCGTGTCCAGGGCGCCGCCCGCCAGGGCGTCGTCGGCAGGCCGAGCATGCCGCCGAGCAGGCCCTTGGCCGGACGCTGGACAAGCGCCACCTCGTCGCCGCGCCACAGCACGAAGGCCACCCCATGGCGGTGCGGCCGGGCGGCCTTGGCGGTCTTGCGCGGCCAGGTCTCCGGCGCGCCGGACGCGCGGGCGGCGCAATCCCCCGACAGGGGACAGGCAAGGCAGGCCGGGGACCGGGGGCGGCAGATCATGGCGCCCAGGTCCATCAGCGCCTGGGCCCAGTCGCCGGGCCGCTCGTCGGTGACGAGGCGGTCGGCACGGTCGCGCAATTCACCCTTGGCGGCCGGCATCGGCGTCTCGACGGCATACAGCCGCGCCATCACCCGCTCGACATTGCCGTCAACGACATTGGCCCGCCGATCGAAGGCGATGGCGGCCACGGCCGCCGCCGTATAGGCGCCCAGACCCGGCAGGACGCGCAATCCGGCCTCGTCGTCCGGGAACGCGCCGCCATGGTCGGCGACGACGGCGCGCGCGCAGGCCAGCAGGTTGCGGGCCCTGGCGTAGTAGCCGAGCCCCGCCCAGGCGGCCATGACGTCGGCGTCGGCCGCCGAGGCGAGCGCCACGACGGTCGGCCACCGGGAGGTGAATTCGAGGAAATAACGGGTCGCGTGGGGGACGGTGGTCTGCTGCAGCATCACCTCAGACAGCCATACCCGGTAGGGATCGGCGACCCGGCCAGGCGGCGCGCGCCAGGGCAGGTCGCGGCGATGGACGTCGTACCAGGCGAGGAGTCGGGAACGGAGGCGGGAGACGGGCGGCATGTCGGGGGCTATATAGACCGGATGATCCGCAGGCTGCCCAGCGCGCAGGAAACCGTTCGCATTCTCGCCACGATGCGCACCCGCCCGGCGCCCGGGCCGCCGCCCGCGGCGGGGCGCGCGCTGCGCGGCACCCTGCGCGCCCTCGATACGCGGTTCGGCAAGGGCATGGATGGCCTCAAGGCCCGGTGGAGCGAAATCGTCGGCCCGGACCTGGCCCGGCGGACGGAGCCGACCAAGATGGTCAAGAGCCGCACGGGGGGCGCCGCCGCCCTTGAGCTGCGCGTGGAAGGTCCGTCGGCGGCGATCATTCAGCATCGGGCCGGCGATATCCTCGACCGGGTCAATCTGTTCCTGGGATCGGGCTCGGTCGACCGGCTGCGAATCGTCCAGGGGCCGCTGCGCGGGGCGGCGAAACGGGCGGCCGCGGCGGCCGCCTCCGGCTCACGCCGGAGACTGGCGACGCCGCTGGACGCCGCGGCCGAACAGACCCTGGCGGAGAGTCTGGCCGGTTTTCCGGACGGCGCGCTGAAGACGGCCCTGACCCGGCTTGGCCGCGAGGTTCTGCGCGCCGCCAGGACCGACGTCTGACTTGCGCGAGACCGGTGCTTTGGGTCACAAAAGGCCAGTCAACAGGCCCGCCATTTTCGCCTCGAAACCCGCGACGCAAGGCGCGTCAGACACGAAGGATCCCGTTCCCATGCGCAAGCTCGCCACCCTCGTCCTGGGACTTGTCCTGGCGGCGTCCCTGACCGCCTGCCAGAAGAAGGAGGGGCCGGCCGTCACCGCCGACGACATGTCGATGGGCAACCCGGCCGCCAAGGTCACCATGATCGAATACGCCTCGGTGTCCTGCCCCCACTGCGCCCGCTTCGACATGGAGATCTTCCCGTCGTTCAAGACCAGGTACATCGACACCGGACAGGTGTTCTATGTCGCCCGCGAGGCCCTGACCGGCGACCCGGCCATCGCCGCCGCCGGCTTCCTGACCGCCCGCTGCGCCGGCAAGGACAAGTATTTCCAGGTGGTCGACGCCATCTACCACGCCCAGCAGGAGATGTTCACCGGCGGCGAACCCCATGCGGTGCTGCTCAACATCGCCCGATCGGCCGGCATGACCGACAGCCAGTTCGAGAGCTGCATCAAGGACGAGAGCGCCCTGAACGCCCTGAACGCCCGGTGGGAGCGCTATGTGAAGGACGACAAGATCAACGGCACGCCGACCTTCGTCATCAACGGCAAGGTCTATGACAAGGGCGAGATGACCCTGAAGGAGCTCGACGACGCCGTGGCCGAGGCCAAGGCCGGCGGCGCCGCGAAGACCGGCTCGTGACCATGACGGCCACGCGTCGCGGAGGGCTGGCCCGGCTGATGGCGGTCGGGCTGATGACGATGGCGCTCGCGGGCGGCGCCCAGGCGTCGGCCATCACGGCTTCGTCGCCCGGCGAGATGAGCCTCGGCGATCCCCGCGCGCCGGTAACGGTGATCGAATACGCCTCGGTCGGCTGCCCCCACTGCGCGGTGTGGGCCAATGAGGTGTTCCCGGTGTTCCGTGCGAAATATGTCGACACCGGTAAGGTGCGGTTCGTGTTCCGGGAAATGCTGACCGGCAACGGCGCCCTGGCCGCGGCCGGCTTCCTCACCGCCCGCTGCGCCGCGCCGGACCGTTATTTCCAGGTCGTCGACGATGTGTTCGCCCAGCAGATGGCGATCGGCCAGGAGGGCGTCGAGGCCCTGGTGCGAATCGCCGCGCACGCCGGCGTCACGCGGGAGCGGTTCGAGGCCTGCCTGAAGGACGAGGCGGCGCTGAGGGCCCTCAACGACCGCACCCTCGCCGACGCCAAGGCCAACGGCATCACCGGCACGCCCACCTTCTTCGTCGGCGATCAGCGGCTCGACGGCGAACAGAGTTTGGAAGACCTGGACGCCGCCATAGCCAAGATCAAGCGATAGACCCCGAAGGGAGAGACGTGCACTTCTCGAGGCTTCGCCTCTCCGGCTTCAAGTCCTTCGTCGACGCCACAGAGTTCCACATCGAACCCGGCCTTACGGGCGTGGTGGGGCCAAACGGCTGCGGCAAGTCCAACCTGCTGGAAGCCTTGCGCTGGGTGATGGGGGCCAATTCGGCCAAGGCCATGCGCGGCGAGGGCATGGACGATGTCATCTTCGCCGGCTCCGGCGGCCGGCCCAGCCGCAACCACGCCGAGGTGATGCTGACCGTCGACAACGCCGACGGGACCGCGCCGGCGCGATTCGCCGCCGAACCCGTGCTTGAAGTGGTGCGACGGATCGACCGCGGCGCGGGCTCGACCTACCGGATCAACGGCGTGGAGGTGCGCGCGCGGGACGTCCAGCTGCTGTTCGCCGACGCCTCGACCGGCGCCAACTCCCCGGCTCTGGTCCGTCAGGGACAGATCTCCGAGCTGATCTCCGCCAAGCCGCAGAACCGTCGTCGCATTCTCGAGGAAGCAGCCGGTGTTTCGGGCCTGTACGGCCGCCGGCATGAGGCCCAGATCCGGGTGCGCGGGGCCGAGGTCAATCTGGTGCGCCTCGACGACCTGTCGCGCCAGCTTGAATCCGGTCTGGGCCGGCTGCGGCGGGATGCGCGCACCGCCGCCCGCTACAAGAAACTGTCCGCCCAGATCCGCGCCCTGCACGGCGCCGTGCTGCACGCGCGGTGGAGCGAGGCGGTCGCTGGCCTGGCTGCCGCCCGCGGCGAGGCCAACCAGCGGCATGTGGCCGCCGAGGTCGCCGCCCGGGCGGCGGCGGCGGCGGCGACCGAGGCGGTGGAGGCGCAAGCTGCCCTGCCGCCCCTGCGCGACGAAGAGACCGCCGCCGCCGCGGTGGCCCACCACCTGGAGATCGACAAGGACAGGCTGGACCGCGCCCTGGAGGCGGCCCGCGCCGAGGTCGCCCGGCTGACCGACGACCGGCGGCGGATCGGCGACGATCTGCACCGGGAAGGTCAGGCGGCGACGGACGCGGCGGACCAGTTGCGACGCCTGGCCGCCGACCTCGTCCAGGTCGAGCGGGACGTCGCCGCGGCGCCGGAGCGCACCCCGGCGCTGGAAACCGCCGCGCGCGACGCCGAACAGTCAAGGGCCGCGGCCGATGCGGCGTTGGAGGCCGCCGCCGCCCGCGTGGCCGCCGGCCAGGCGGAGGCGCGGGCGGCGCAGGCCCGCTTGGTGGAAGCCCAGGGCCGGCTCTCACGGCT
>CAIQDO010000196.1 GCA_903870555.1 uncultured Caulobacteraceae bacterium | reverse complement strand
CGACTTGTCGTGCATCACCTTGTCGCCGTCGAGGTGGATCGACCAGGTGAACATCGGATCGGGCTTGTACTGGTCGATCTTCTTGGTCAGCAGCAGGGCGTTGGTGCAGAGGATGACGAACTTCTTCTTGGCCAGGAAGCCCTCGACGATCTTCGGCATGTCCTTGTGCAGCAGGGGCTCACCGCCGGCGATCGACACCACCGGGGCGCCGCATTCGTCGATGGCGTCCATGCACTGCTTGACCGACAGGCGCTGGTTGAGGATCTCGTCCGGGTAGTCGATCTTGCCGCAGCCGGCGCAGGCCAGGTTGCAGCGGAACAGGGGCTCCAGCATCAGCACCAGCGGGTAGCGCTTCACGCCGCCGAAGTGCTGCTTCGCGATATAGGCGCCGATCCGCGCCACCGCCGTCATGGGAATCGCCACGCGAAACTCCTCGTCTCAACCGTTGTCAGATGCCCAGACTCCCGTGAGCCGAGAGTCTGGATGATAGAAATTCACCGCGAAGGGTCCGAAGGGTACGAAATTTTTGATTGGCGCGATGCGCACCCGTAACCCGCCCCCGCGAATTCACGCCGCAGAGCCCGTCCCCATGCAAGTGTGAAATGGCCTCTTCGTGACCTTCATGGTCTTTGTGGTGAAAAAAACAGAGAGTCACGCCCGATCAGCTGCGAAGTTCGACCGGCAAGCGGAACTCGATGTCTTCCTTGACGCCGTCCATCGGCTCGACGGTCACGGGTCCGAGCTTTCGCAGGGCCTCGATCACCTCGAGAATCAACTCCTCGGGCGCCGAAGCGCCGGCGGTCAGGCCGATGGCGTCCTTGCCCTCGAGCCAGGCCGGATCGAGGTGGCTGGCGTCGGCGATCAGATAGCTGGGAATGCCCTGCTCCAGGCCGATCTCGCACAGGCGATTGGAGTTGGAGCTGTTCTTGGCCCCGACCACCAGGATCACCTCGGCCATCTTGCACATGTCGCGCACGGCGGTCTGGCGATGCTGGGTGGCGTAGCAGATGTCGGTGGTGTCCGGCCCGATGATGTTGGTGAAACGCGCCCTCAAGGCGTCGATCACCGCCTTGGTGTCATCGACGCTGAGGGTGGTCTGGGTGACATAGGCCAGGGGCGTGTCGATCGGAAAATCGAGGGCCGCGGCGTCCTCGACCGTGGAGATCAGGTGCACCTGGGCGTCGATCTGGCCGATGGTGCCCTCGACCTCGGGGTGGCCGGCGTGGCCGATCAGGATCATGGTGCGCCCCTGGCGGACGTAGCGCTTGGCCTGGGAATGGACCTTGCTGACCAGGGGGCAGGTGGCGTCGAGCACCGGCAGGCCCCGCTTCTCGGCGGCCTGGAACACCGAGCGGGCGACGCCGTGGGCGCTGAACACCGCGTGGGCGCCGTCGGGAACCTGATCGACCTCCTCGACGAAGATGGCGCCCTTGGCCTTCAGGCTGTCGACGACATGGCGGTTGTGGACGATCTCGTGGCGCACATAGACCGGCGCCTGGTACTTATCGAGCGCCCGCTCGACGATCTCGATCGCCCTAACGACGCCGGCGCAGAAGCCGCGGGGCTGGGCCAGGATGACTCGCATGGGGCGGCTCCGCGCTGGGGGTGGTGGGGACGGTTTGCGGACTAGCAGGTATGGTCGATCTTGGGGAGGGCAAGGGCGACACGGTCAAGGTGAGGATGTCTTCCGACACCCCTGGCGGGAACGATCACCATCGGCCCGACCCTATGGTCAGGAATCGCGGCGATATTGCGACGCATTCGCGTTGACCGCCGCCGCGACCCAATGTCGCCCCCGCCCGGCCCGGCGCCTTGTGTGCGTTTTCTCACAGTCGGCAGAACAGGGCGCCTGTAGTGAGGCCTCTGGCTCCCGCCGCGCCGGTTCCACGGATCGGCGGGTCGTCGACCTCGAAAACGCGCGATCGTCGGAGTCTTGGCCGCTGATGGGCCGGCGCCGGGTGGGGGAAGTCGGTTCCGATGAGCGATTCGCCGCGAAACGCCGGCTCCGAAGGCGCGACAACGCCCCCGATCCCCGATCGGATCTTCGACGTCATCGTGGTCGGCGGCGGCCCGGCCGGGGCCACCCTGGCCTGGGCCCTGGCGCGCCAGGGCGTCGACGTGGCCGTGATCGAACGGGCTCGGTTTCCGCGCGAGAAGGTGTGCGGCGACTTCATCGAACCGGGCGGCCTGCGCATCCTGAAGGCGATGGACGCGCTGGCGGACCTCGAGAACGGCCGGGCGCTGACGATCACCGCCAGCCAGGTGTTCATCGGCTTCCACCGCGCCTATCGCGGCGACATCCCCTATTATCAGGACCATCACGGCCTGCCGCCCCATGGCGCCGTGCTGCCTCGCTCCCTCCTCGATTCCCGCCTGCTCGACCGCGCCCGCGCGGCCGGCGCCCATGTCGCGGAGGGGTGCTCCGTGGAGGCGGCGCGCCGGGACGGCGGACTGATGCGGGTGGACGTGCGGACCCCGACCGGCGACGTCACCCTGCGGGCGCGGCTGACAGCCGGGGCGGACGGAACCGAATCCACCGTCGCCCGAAGCCAGGGCCTGTGGCGCAACGACCGGCGACACATCGCCATTTCCCAACGCGGCTATGTCGACGGAGTCTCGGCGCCGGCGGCGACCGGCGACGGCGGCGAGGCCACGCTGTGGTTCGACGAGGACGTCTTCCCAGGATACGGCTGGATGTTCCCGATGACCGGCGGCCGGGCCAATGTCGGGGTGGGGCTTCTCAGCGAGGCCTGCCATCGCCACGACCTGTCCGTGCCCGGCGCGTTCCGCGACTTTCTGGAAAAGCTGAAGCTGCGTCATCCCGGCTGCGCCGAAGCGACCCTGTCGGGCCGGGCGATCGGCGGGGTGGTGAAAACCTATGGCGGCGCCGGACCGAACCACTTCGACGGCGGGGTGCTGATCGGCGACGCCGGATGTTTCGCCGACCCGATGACCGGCGAGGGCGTGACCCAGGGCATGGAATCGGGGCTGATCGCCGCCCTGACCCTGAAGGAGGCGCTGGAGGACGGCCGGTTCGACGCCGCCTATCTGTCGCGGTTCGAGAGCGATTTCCGCAGCTATTTCGATCCCTCGATGGCCTGGCTGGATCTGTGCGCCGCCCTGATGCGCAACTGGCACCTGCGCGCCTTCTGGTTGCGGGCCGGCGTGCATGGCTTCGAGCGAGCCGGCGTCGACCGCGACTTCGCCCGCGTGGCCGGCTCGACCTTCGGGGGACCGGCGGTGCAACCGCTGTCGATCCTCGGTCAGATGGCGGCCAGCCTCGCCCGACACCTGGTCGAAGGCGGCGCCGGCGCCATCGCCGACCTGATCAGTGGCCGTCCCGGCCGGTCTGGCGCCCTGGCGGCCGACTGGGACGCCTGGGCGAAGGGGTGGCGGGCGTCGATGGCCCAGGATCCGGCCTGGCACTTCGCCTGGCTGGCCGACGTCGCCACGCGGGCCGCTAAGCTGTCGCCGACCCTGTGGACGGCCGAGAATCCCCGCGTGCAGGGGCCGCCCCTGTGATCCGAACCGTGGAAAGCTCCCACCGATGACCGACACACCCGACGCGCCCAGCGAAAGTCACATCGAGGTCGCCGTCGTCGGCGGCGGCGTCGCCGGCCTGACGGCCGCCCTGCGCCTGGCGCAGCAGGGCTATGCCGTGACCCTGTTCGAGGCGAGCGACTTTCTCGGCGGCAATCTGTCCACGGCGCGCGTCGGGACGCGCCGCTACGATGTCTATCCGCACATGTTCCCGACCTGGTACGCCAACTTCTGGCGCATTTTCGAGGACGACCTCGGGCTGAAGCGCGAGGACCACTTCGCCGGACAGGGCGGAATCAAGCTGCTGAAGCCCGATGGCGGCGGCTACGTCGACCTGTTCAATCCGACCACGCCCGAAGCCATGCGCGGCAATCTGACGTCAGGCGTGCTGCCGCCGGCCGACCTGTTCCTGCTCGGCTTCGCCATGCTCGATCTGGCGGCGCAGCCCGTCGACGCGAAGCGCCTGCTCGGCCGCCTGAGCGTCAACGGCCACCTCTATTCGCGCGGCTACGCCACAGACCGGGTGGCCGACTTCAGCAACTATATTCTGCAGCTGATCTGGTCGATTCCGAGCGATCGGACCTCGGCGCTGGCCTATCGGGATTTCCTGAAACACGCATTCCAGTTGCAGGCGCCAAAGGTGTTCGCCTGGATGCCGCGGGGAGACGTCGAGACCCAGATCATCGCCCCCTGGCGCGCCAAGCTGGAAGCTCTGGGCTGCGTGATCCGCACGGGGACGGCCGTGGAGCGAATCGGAATCGATGGCGCGGGCAAGACCCTTCATCTGACGGGCGGTGCGACGGTGCGCGCGGACACCCTGGTCCTGGCCGTGCCGCCTCCGGTGCTCGCCCATCTGGCGATTACGGGGACCCGAGGCGAACGTCTGGCCGATCATGTCCCGACGCTGTCAGAGGCCGCGCAGCTGCGCGCCGAAAGCATCCCGGTGGTCACGGTGGTTTTCAAGCGACAGCTCGAGGGGCTGCCCAGGGACGTCGTCGGACTGCTTGGCTCGGACGAGAGCCTGAGCTTCGTCGACATCTCGCAGCTTTGGGACCTCGCCCCGCCCCAGCCCGGCCGCACGGTGCTGGCGCTGTCGTGTTCGAATGTCTACGCCCTGCCCGCACACGCGGATCACGAACGCGGCTGGCTGATGATCCGCGCCCTCGCAGCCTACCTGCCGGTGTTCAAGGCGGGAACGGCGTGGGGCGATCCGAACTGTGACATCGACTGGCAAGAGACCCATTATGCGACCAACGCCCGCCACCGTATTCACGTCGATCAAGCGGGCGACGAGCCGGCCATGCCCGACACCGCCTACGACGCGCTCCCCGGCGTGTTTTTCGCGGGCGACTGCTGCCGCACCGACGTGATGATGGCGACGGTCGAGGCGGCGGCGCAGAGCGGCGTTCAGGCCGCCCAGGCGCTGCAGAAACATCGTCCCCGCGGCGCGACGATCGAGATGGCTCCGCACGTCGTCTACAGCGACGCCCTGTTCCTGGCGATCAAGCTGCTGATGTTGCCGACGGCCTACGCCGCGGCCGCCTGGTCGCACGCCTCGGATCAAAAGACCAACCTGACGGTGGACCCGCCGCCGGCCGATCCGCTGGCGCCGGCCGCCAACCTGGCGTTGCTGCCCGCCGCTTTCCTGAAGGACCTCGCGGCGACCTTGTCCGACCTCGCCCGGACGATCGCGCGTCCGCCGCCCGCCAATGGCGACACGATCGCGCCACCACCGACGCCAGGGGCCGTGGCCGAGGCCCTGCTGAACGGGGGCCGCAGCCTGTTCGACGCGGTCCTGCACGCCTCCGGGGCCCCCTCGGCTCCGACGCCGCCCGGTCCGCCTGTCGGCGCCCATCCGCCGCGGTATCAGCGCCGCTGGCGCGTCAAGTTCTGAAACCCGCGCGCACCCTCCAACGGCAAACCGTAAACCCGATAAGGCTCAGGCGATGTCAGACACCACCACCGCGGCGATCATCGCCGATCTGGGCTTCGAAACCGAAATCGACCGCCTGCGCTCGGTCCTGACCACCTGGGTCGGGGGGGCGAGCCCGGAAATGAAGGCCATGCTGGACTGGCAGTTCGTGGCGCGATCGAAATACTTCCGCCCTCTGACGATCTTCGCCTGCTGGCGCGCGATCAGCGACGAACCGATCCCGGACAGCCTGATCCGTTCGGCGGCGGTTCTGGAGATGATGCACAATGTCTCGCTGATCATAGACGACATCCTCGATCAGTCGCCCGAGCGGCGGGGCAAGCCGACGCTGCATCACCAGTTCGGCCTGCTGCCCGCGCTGATGGCGTCGGGCTACATCGTCGCCGACGGTTACGCCATGTCGGCCCAGGACCCCTATGACGTCGACCTGTTCTCCGACCTGCTCAAGCGCCTCGGCGTCGCCGAATGCCTGCAATGGCGCCTGCGCCGCCAGCCGCTGGGCGTCGACGACTGGCTGAAGATCGCCAGCGAGGACACCGGCTCGATGTTCGAGACCTGCGCCTGCCTGGCCACGCGCGACGAGCGGCTGCGCCACTACGGCCACCTGCTGGGCGTGCTCTACCACGGCTGCGACGACGTCGGCGACGTCAAGGGACTGGAGTCGCTGGGCGGCGGCGGCGAGGAGGATTTGCGCGACGGCATCCTGACATTGCCCGCCTCGCTGGCGATCCGGGATCCCCGAATCCGCGCCCTGTTCTGCAAGCCGGACCCGTCCGCGGACGACCTGGCCCAGATTTCCCTGGCCATGCGCGCGCAGTTGCCCGCGGCGGAAGACCGGCTCGATGAACTGGCCGCCGAGGCCAAGTGGGAGGCCCGGAAGCACACCCCCCATCCCGACACCCTGATGGCCCTGGTCGACTATACGCGAGACCTGTCGCGGCGGTAGAGCGCGCGCCGCCTAACCCCTCAAGCTTGCCAAAAGCCTCCGGGCTTCGGGCAGTTCGGGGGTGTCGCAGTCCTCGGGAACGGCCTCGCAGACCCGGGCGAGGCGGCCGATGGCGGCGGCGGCGTCGCCCTGAGCGCTCGTCAGCCGGGCGTAGGCGACAGCCGCCTTCAGCGCCCAGGCCAAGGCGCCGATGTCCAGGGCCATGTCCAGGGCCGTCTGGTAGTCGGTGAGAGCCAGAGCCGCCTGGCCAAGGTCCTGGCGCAGTCCGCCGCTGACCAGCAGGGCGTTGGGTCGGAAGATTCGCTCCTGCGGGTTGATGGTCAGGGCCCGTTCGATGGCTTCGAGCGCCGCGGCGACGTCGCCAGCCAGCCATAGGGCCTCGGCAAAGCGGGTCAGCACATCGGTGACGCCAACCAGGGCGCCCGCGGCCAACTGTCCCTTCAGGGACTGCCGTATCAGAACGACCCCTTCGTCCGGCTGCCCCCCGGCGGCGCGAGCCCACCCCAGCACGCCGCGGGCCAGATGCGTCGCATAGGCGAAAGCGCTGTCTTCGGCCATCGACAGCATCCTGCCCGCCGCCGCCGCCGAGGGCGTGGGCGCGTTCTGGAAGCGGTGCAGGTAGCTCTCGTACAACAGGGTGAGAACCAGCGCGTAGGGATCGCGCGTCGCCTCCGCATAGGCTCGGGCGGCGGCCATGCGCTCCCAGGCCAGACCGGCGCGACCCGCCGCCAGGGCGCCGAGCGCCGGAATTCCCAGAAAGATCACCACCTCTCCCGGAGTCCGGTAGACGTCGTCCGACCGGGCCCGAGGGTCGAGAGTCGTGAAGCTGGCTTCGACCCCCCGCAGATCGCCGGTGTAGAACCGGGCCTGCACCGCGGCATGGTGGACAAACGCCTGCCGATGGCCGTCGAACTCCGTGCCCGCGGTCAATCCGGCCATGCGCCTGGCCAAAACCGACGCCCCGGCATAGTCGCCGCCGACGAACAGCGCGCTCCAGGCCCGGACCTCCTGCCGCAGGCTTTCGAACGGATCTCCAACCACAACGGCCAGGGCGCGGGCGCGGTCGGAGGTCGCGAGAGTTTCCGGCGCAGAGTAGCCTTGGGTCTGCTGCTGCACCTGCAACATCAAGGCGCACAGCGCCAGTTCGCGACGATCGCGATCCCGCGAGGCCGGCAGATCCGCCAGGGCCGCGCCGGCCTGACGATAGGCTTCCTCGGCTTCGCGGAAAGCGCGACGGGACACGGCTCCGTCCCCGGCCGCGATCCAGGCCGTCACCGCCCGTTCGGATTCCCCGGCGAGGCTCCAATGTCGCGCGATGACCTGCGGCTGCGCCGCGGCAACTGTGGGGAAATGCTCGCTCAGCGCCACCGCGGTCCGCCGGTGAAGGTCGCGTCGGCGGGTCTTCAACAGACCTTCGTAGGCGGCGTCCTGGATCAGGGCGTGATCGAAGCGATAGGTGGCGTGCGGGGGTTCCCCGCGCTCCAGGATCAAGTCGGCGCGTATCAAGGCCGCCAGGCTCTCCCGCAATTCGCGCTCGGGCCGCATGGCGACCGCCTCGATCAGCCTGTAGGGGAATTCGCGGCCGAGCACCGCCGCAATCCGGATAAACTCCCGCGCCGGCCCCATGCCGTCGAGCCGGGCCGTGAGAGAGTCCAGCAGAGTGGCGGGGATGGCGCCCCCCACCGGACGGCCGGCGCCGTCGAGCATCAGGCGCGTAAGCGCCTGGGCGAAAAGCGGCACGCCATCGGCTCGGGCGACAACCGCCGCGAGAACACTCGGCGCGACATCGGCCTTGGCGGCGACGCTCTCCACGAGCTGGCGCGTCTGACCGTCGCTGAGCCGGCTGAGCGTCATTTCCGTGCAGTGGGCCCGCATCGGCCAGGGCAAGGGCTGACCGCCGCGGGTCGTCGCCAGAAGCAGCATCGGCGCGCCGATCGCGGCCTCGACCAGAAGACGGGTCAATTCGAGGGTCGACGGATCGACCCAGTGGAGATCCTCAAGCACCAGGACCAAAGGTTGACGCTCGGACAGGCGGACGGCCCAGGCCGTCAGGCGATCAAGAAGGCGTCGACGCTTCTGTTCCGCCGTGGCGTCGGCTCCGGATAGGGGCGCAACGGGAAGACCGATCAACTCGCCGATCAAGGCGACGGTGTCGCCGCCCTCCAGACCGTCTCGTTGCAACAGCTCGCCCAGCCGGCGGAGGCGATCCGCCGGCGTGTCCTCGAGCGGATCGCGCAAGAGCCGGCCGAGGAGGTTGACCACGACATGGAACGGGGTGTTTTCGAAATATCGCTCCCCGGCGAATTCGACCCACCGATGGGCCTGTCCGGCGATCGTGGCGTGGAAGGCGCCGATCAGGCGCGACTTGCCGATGCCCGGCTCGCCCGTGATGACGACGAGCTGACCCAGTCCCCGCCGCGCCCTGTTCCATCGATCCAGGAGGCGGCGCATCTCGTCGTCGCGGCCGACGAAGGGAATGGCCCGCTGGCCCCTGCCACGCCCCCGCGTCGCGCGCGGACCGAGCACCCGGAACAGGCGGATCGGACGATCGACGCCCTTGAGCGCCGGAGAGCCCAGATCCTCGAACAGGAACCTGTCCGCGACCAGCTGCTGGAGCGCCTCGGTGATGACGACCGTCCCGGGCGCCGCCAGCGCCTGGGCCCGCGCGGCGATGTGGGTCGTGTCGCCATAGACGGTTGTGTCGCCGCCGCCGTCCCGGCCCACGACCACCAAGCCGCTGTCCCCCCCGATCCGAACCGCCAGCCGCTCGCTGACAAACCGGACATTGAGCCGCTCGACCGCCTCAATAATCGCCACCCCGGCCTGGACGGCGCGCTCGGCGTCGTCCTCATGGGCCACGGGCCAGCCGAAATAAATCAACAGGCCGTCACCCAGATACTGCGCCACATAACCGCCGAGGCTCTCGACGGCTTCGGCCGCCGCCCGGTGATAGCGCGCCAGCACATCGCGCCACTCTTCGGGATCGAGGCGGGCGGCGATCTCCGTCGAGCCGACCAGATCGCTGAACAGCACCGTCACATG
>CAIQDO010000195.1 GCA_903870555.1 uncultured Caulobacteraceae bacterium | reverse complement strand
GTGCGATAGTCGCCGATGTCCAGTTCGTTGAACGTCAGGTGGTTGATCGAGACCGTTGCGATGATCGGCAGGCCCTTGGCCTTGGCGCGGGCCAGACTTTCCAACGGCGCCGCGGCGCTGATCTGATCGACCATCAGGCGCGCGCCGGTCAATTCGACCAACGCGATGTCCCGCTCAAGCATGATCGTCTCGGCGGCCACCGGCTCGGACGGCAGGCCCTGGCGGCCCGAAAATTCGCTCTCGGTGGCGGCGGCGCCGTCAGTCAGCCAGGGGTCGGCGGGTCGGTGCGCCACCAGCACGCCGAGGCCGCCCGCATAGGCCAGCAGGCGACGCATCACCCGCGAATCGACGATCGGACGATCAGCGTCGGTGATGTAGACACAGCCGGCCTCGTGCATCAGGCCGATTTCGGCCATGGCCTTGCCGCGGCAATCCTGGGTGGCGGCGCCGGCGGGATAGACGTGGACCAACTCGATGTCGCGCGACCGGCGCAGAATGAAGTCGACGACCGCGGGGTCGTCGACCACGGGATGAGTGTCCGGCTGGACGACGATGGAGGTGACGCCCCCCGCCGCCGCGGCCCGGGCCGCCGACTTGAGGGTCTCCTTGGGCTCGTTGCCGGGCTCTCCCGTCTTGACCCTCAGGTCGATCAGGCCGGGGCAAAGCAGGGCGCCGTTCGCCTCGACCACCCGAACGTCTGGCGCCAGGTCGGTCAGATCCGCTCCGTGGCTCACCCGGACGATCAGCCCTTCGGCGACCAGCAGGGCGCCAGGACCGTCATAGCCGCTCTCCGGGTCGACCAGCCTGGCGCCCTGAAAGGCGATGGCGCCGCGGTGCGGGGCGGCGGTCATCGGTTGTCCAGCCGCGCGGCCAGTGACGCGAGCACGGCCATGCGCACGGCCACGCCCATTTCCACCTGATCCTGGATCAGACTCACCTTCAGATCGTCCGCCACCTCTGAGTCGATCTCCACGCCACGGTTCATCGGACCCGGGTGCATCACCCTCGCGCCTGGCGCGGCAAGGGCCAGCTTTTCCCGGTCGAGGCCCCATAGCCGGAAGTACTCGCGCATCGACGGGACCAGGGCGCCCTGCATCCGCTCAAGCTGTAGCCGCAGCATCATCACCACGTCGGCGCCGGCGATGCCGGTCTTGAGGTCGTGATGCACCTCGACACCCCATCGAGCGGCCTCAGTTGGAATGAGGGTGGCGGGACCGACCACACGCACATTGGCGCCAAGCATGGTCAGCAGGCCGATGTTGGACCGGGCCACCCGGCTATGGAGCACATCGCCGCAGATGGCGACGGTCAGTCCGCCGATCCGACCGAAGGCCCTGCGCATGCTCAGGGCGTCGAGCATGGCCTGCGAAGGGTGCTCATGCTGGCCGTCGCCGGCGTTGACGACGCTGCAGTCGACCTTCTGCGACAGAAGCGAAGCGGCCCCGGATGAGCCATGGCGAATGATCAGGATGTCCGGCTGCATGGCGTTCAGCGTGACCGCCGTGTCGATCAACGTCTCGCCCTTGGAGATCGAGGACGACTTCGGGCTCATGTTGACGACGTCCGCGCCGAGCCGCTTGCCGGCCAGCTCGAACGAGCTTTGGGTCCGGGTCGACGACTCGAAGAACAGATTGACCAGGGTCCGCCCCTTAAGCAGGTCGATCTTCTTTCGGGTCTGTCTATTGAGGGCGACGAACAGGTCGGCAAGATCGAGGACGCTGGCGACCTGGACAGGGTCCAGGTCCGTCACCGACAGGAAATGACGTTTGGGAAAGGCCGTCGCCTTGGCGCGAATCTCGTCGATGCCGGGAGCCGGGGAGGTCATTAAAACGGTCTTCTAGGCGTCAATCCGGTCGGAGGGAAGCGCCCGCGGCAAGGCGATCCAGGGCCCCTTGCAGGATCCATCCCGCCGCCATCTTGTCCACCGCCTCGGCCCGTCGCGCTCGGCTGGAATCGGCCTCATCGATCAGCACCCGGTTGACCGCCACGCTCGACAGGCGCTCATCCCAGAACGCCACAGGCAGGTCTCGAAGCCTTTGCAAATGACGAACGAAGGCGCGGGCCGACTGGCACCGCGGTCCCTCGGTCCCGTCCATGTTCAAGGGCAGGCCGACGACAAGCCCCACCGCGCCGCGTCGCTCCATCAGCAGAAACAAGGTCTCGACGTCCTGGGTGAACTTGGTGCGTTTGATCAACGCCAAGGGGCTGGCGATCATCAGGGAGGTGTCCGACACGGCCACGCCGATGGTCTGGGTTCCCAGGTCGAGGCCGACCAGGGGAGAGCCAGGCGGTCTTGCGGCGGGCAGGTCGAGGAGGTCGAGCACGGGCATGGCCTGTCCTCGGCGCGGACGCGCCACTTGTCAAAGGGGGAGGGGACGCATAACCGGGGCCGCTCTTTAGTCTGGAGACCGTCATGACCATCGACGCCGCGACCGTGCGAAGGGTCGCCAAGCTCGCTCACATTCGCGAGCCGGAAGAGCGGCTTGAGCCGCTTGCCGCCGAACTGTCGGGCATCATGCAATGGATCGAGCAACTCGGGGAGGTCGACACGGACGGGGTCGAGCCGATGGCCTCGGCCGTCGCCCTCAGCCTGCCGATGCGTGAGGATGTGGTGACGGAGGGCGGCGACGCCGGCCCGGTTCTCGCTAACGCCCCGGGCGCCCGGAATGGATTTTTTGTGGTTCCGAAGGTGGTGGAATGAGCGAACTGACGGGACTGACCCTCAAGGCCGCCTTGGCGGGCCTTGCCGAGAGGCGCTTCTCCGCCGAGGAGATCACCCGAGCGCACCTGGCGGCTATAGAAGCGGCTCGCCCGCTCAACGCCTTTGTGCTGGAAACACCCGACGAGGCCTTGGCCATGGCCCGCGCATCCGACGCTCGCATCGCCGCTGGCGAGGCCGGCCCCCTGGAAGGCGCCCCGATCGGGATCAAGGATCTGTTCTGCACCAAGGGCGTCCGGTCGACCGCGGGGTCCAAGATCCTCGGCAATTTCATCCCGCCCTATGAATCGACCGTCACAGCCAACCTTTGGCGGGACGGCGCGGTGATGCTCGGAAAACTGAACATGGACGAGTTCGCCATGGGCTCGTCCAACGAGACCAGCGCCTTCGGCCCCGTGGTCAATCCCTGGAGGGCCGAGGGTTCCAATCGAGACCTGACCCCCGGCGGATCCTCGGGCGGCTCCGCCGCGGCCGTGGCCGCGGGTCTGGTGCTTGGCGCGACGGCGACCGACACGGGCGGTTCGATACGCCAGCCCGCCGCGCTCACGGGAACCGTCGGGATCAAACCGACCTATGGTCGCTGCTCCCGTTGGGGCGTGGTCGCCTTCGCCTCGTCGCTGGATCAGGCCGGTCCGATCGCCCGGACGGTCGAGGACGCGGCGATCCTGCTGAGGTCGATGAGCGGTCATGACGCCAAGGATTCCACCAGCCTGCCGATCGCCGTGCCGGACTACCCGGACTTTGTCGGACGCTCGCCCAAGGGATTGCGCATCGGCGTGCCGAAACAATACCGCGTCGACGGCATGCCGCCTGAAATCGACGCCCTGTGGGAGCAGGGCGTCGCCTGGTTGAAGGACGCCGGCTGCGAGGTCGTCGAGGTGTCGCTGCCCCACACTCGCTACGCCCTGCCAGCCTATTACATCATCGCCCCGGCCGAGGCCTCCTCGAACCTCGCTCGCTACGACGGCATGCGCTACGGCCTGCGCGCCGACGGCGCCAACCTCAACGCCGTCTATGAAGACACCCGGGCGGCGGGCTTCGGCGACGAGGTCAAGCGACGGATCCTGATCGGCACCTACGTCCTGTCGGCCGGCTACTATGACGCCTACTATCTCAAGGCGCAGAAGGTGCGCCGACGGATCGCCGACGATTTCGACGCGGCCTTTCAGACCGTCGACGCCCTGCTCACGCCGACGGCGCCCTCCGCGGCGTTCGGCCTGGGCGAGAACAGCGCCGATCCCGTGGCGATGTACCTGAACGATATCTTCACCGTGACCGTGAATCTCGCCGGTCTGCCCGCCATCAGCCTGCCCGGAGGGCTCGATGCCGCGGGCCTGCCGCTGGGTCTGCAACTGATCGGCCGGGCGCTGGATGAAGGCGCCTTGTTCACCCTGGCCGGCGCTATGGAAAAGGCGGCGGATTTCCGCGCGAAACCCCGGCGTTGGTGGTGAGCGGGCCTGAACCGGCGGCCCCGGTCCCGCCGAAGCGTAAACAGGGATTCTGGCTGACGGCGGGTGAGATCGTCGGCGTTCTGGCCCTGGTGATCGCTGGCCTGAACTATTGGGACAGCCACAAACAGCATGCCGAGGACGCCAAACGCGCCCAGGCGCAGACGGAGGCAGCCGTGGCCTTCGTCGCGGTCGGTGAGGCCGACACGGAGGGGAAGGCCGTGGTCCTGCGGCCGTTGAAAAACGCTCAGGCGGTGCAGTCGCAGCGCTACACGTTTCCGAAAGAGGTGCTCGATCACCCGATGGACATCACCGCCGACCGGCCGCGGATAGAGGCCAGTTGGATCTCCGGCGGCCTGCGACGGGTCCTTGAATCGGTTCACGCCAAGAGCGCCGGTTCGGCCAGGCTGCCGGTTCTGATCGAGACGACCTATGTCGAGGACGGCGATACGCGCACCGACCTATCGCTCTACCAACTCGGGTTTTCCTGGAAGAGCGAGTTCCTGTCCGGCCGGCAGATTCGACTCGTCGGAATCGCCCTCGCCAGGCGAAACCCAGGCGCCGGGGCGCAGGCCCTTGTCGAAAAGCGCTGGGCCAGCGCTAAGGCCGCCCTGTCAACCGACTTCGCCAGCCCGCCCGCGAGTTGAAGCCTCCTCCCCCGAAAAGGGGAAGGAGACTGGATCTGTCTGGTCAGCGGACGTTCGCGTCGCTTGTCTTCGCGCCTATGGCTTCTTGGCGGCGTCCAGATCCTTCTGGATCGACGCCAGCTTGGTGTCGTCGAGTTGGGCTTCCGGATAGACGGAAATCGCGCGCAGGGTCATGCCCTTGATCTGGTCCAGTCCCGGATAGGCCACCAGCGCCGGCATGTCCTTGTCGAGCACGGCCTTCCCAGCCGCGTCGGCCAGCAGGTCGCCGATCGAGGTGTTTTCCACCGACAAGGCGCCAGGCGCGGCCGCGATGGGTCCCGCGGCGGCTGGGGCGGATTGGGCGCTGGCGGCGGTCGCGGCGCCGAGGGCCAGGGTCAGGCCGGCGAGGGCGGCGATCAGAACTCTCATGGGGTTTCCTTTGTTTGGGTCTTGGGAACGGCAGAGACGATGAAACCAGACCATTTGTCCAGAGCCCCCGCGGCGGTGTAAGAGCGCAGCCATGAGCGACGTAAAATCCAAACTGATCGACGGGGCCACCGGCCCTTGGGAAATCGTCCTGGGCCTTGAGGTTCACGCCCAGGTGGCCTCGAAAGCCAAGCTGTTCTCCGGCGCCGCCGTGGGCTTCGGGGCCGGTCCCAACGAGCAGGTCAGCTTTGTCGACGCGGCCATGCCGGGCATGCTGCCGGTGATCAATCGGCGGTGCGTCGAGCAGGCGGTCATCACCGGCCTTGGCCTCAAGGCGAAGATCAACGAGTGGTCACGCTTCGACCGCAAGAACTACTTCTATCCGGACCTGCCGCAGGGCTATCAGATCAGCCAGTTCAAGGATCCGATCGTCGGCGAGGGCCTGATCGAGGTCGAACGCGACGACGGCTCGGTGTTCGTTGTCCGCATCGAACGCCTTCACCTCGAACAGGACGCCGGCAAGTCGATCCACGATCTCGATCCCAACGCCACCATGGTCGATCTCAACCGCGCCGGCACGGCGCTGATGGAGATCGTCTCCTATCCGGACATGCGTTCGTCGGAGGAGGCGGCCGCCTACGTCAAGAAGCTGCGTAGCATCCTGCGCTACTTGGGCACCTGCGACGGAGACATGGAAAAGGGCAACCTGCGCGCCGACGTCAACGTCTCGGTGCGCCGGCCCGGCGATCCCCTCGGCACGCGGTGCGAGATCAAGAACGTCAATTCCTATCGCTACATCCAGCAGGCCATCGAATACGAGGCGCGGCGCCAGGTGGCGATCATCGAGGACGGCGGAACGATTCGCCAGGAGACCCGCCTGTTCGATCCCGGCAAGGGCGAGACCCGATCGATGCGTTCCAAGGAGGAGGCGCACGACTACCGATATTTCCCGGATCCGGACCTGCTCCCGCTGGTGCTCGACCCTGACTGGATCAAGGCGATCGAGGCCGGACTGCCCGAACTGCCCGACGCCAAGCGCGCGCGGCTGGTCGAACAATACGGGTTGTCGACCTATGACGCCGGGGTTCTGGTGATCGAACAGGCCCGCGCCGATTATTTCGAACGCGCCGCCGCCGGTCGTGACGCCAAGTTGGTGGCCAACTGGGTGACCAACGAACTGCTGGCCCGCCTGGCCAAGGACGGCCTGGAAATCGACGCCAGCCCGATCCCTTCCAACGACGTCGCCGGCCTGGTCAAGCTGCTGGAAGACGGCGTGATCTCCTCCAAGATCGCCAAGGAGGTGTTCGAGCACATGTGGGCGGGGGAGGGGACGCCCGCCGCCATCGTCGAAGCCCGTGGCCTGACCCAGGTCAGCGACACCGGCGCCCTGGAGACCCTGATCGACGGCCTGATCGCCGCCAATCCAGGACAGGCCGAGGCGGTGAAGGCCAAGCCCCAGGCCGTCGGCTGGTTCGTGGGTCAGGTGATGAAGGCCACGGCCGGCAAGGCCAATCCGGCGACGGTGAACGCGATTCTCAGGGCTCGCTTGGCGGGAGATTAGGGCAAGGGCGGCCGGGGTCGGTCGCCTCGACCTCACGCCTTGCGGGTTCGGCCGCCCCCGACCTATGGTGGGTCAACAGTTCAAACGGGGGCGGCGCATGGATCTCGAACTCAAAGGCAGGAACGCGGTCATTCTCGGCGGGACCCGGGGAATCGGACGGGCGATCGCCGAAACCCTCGCCGCCGAGGGCGCCAATGTGGCGATCTGCGCCCGCAAGAGCGATCAGGTGGCCGAGGCCGTGGCCGCGCTGGCGGCGACCGGCGTCAAGGCGGCCGGCGCGGCGGTGGACATTACCGACGGCGCGGCCCTGAAGGCGTGGATCGAGGCGGCCGCGGCCGAGCTCGGCGGGATCGATATCCTGGTCTCCAACGCCGGCGCGATGGCTGTGGGCAATGACCCCGCGGCCTGGGAACAGAATTTCCGCCTCGACGTGCTGGGTATGGTCAATGCCTTTGAGGCGGCCAAACCCTTTCTGCTGAAGGCCGGCGAGACGAGGGGCGATGCCTCGTTCGTGGTGATTTCCTCGGTGTCGGCGGCGGAGAGCGATAGCGCCGGCTCCTATGGCCCAATCAAGGCGGCCCTGATCCATCAGGCCAAGGGACTGGCCCGGCAATACGCGGCGCAGCATGTCCG
>CAIQDO010000194.1 GCA_903870555.1 uncultured Caulobacteraceae bacterium | reverse complement strand
TGATCAGGCGTTCTTTCCACGCCTTGGAGCCGCCCGCGACGAGGCCGAGCTGCTGGGCGCGGCGGTAGAACAGGTGGCAATCGACCTGCCAGGTGAAGCCCATGCCGCCATGGGTCTGGATGTTCTCCTTGGCGGCGAACCAGTAGGCCTCGGTGGCGGCGACCCGGGCGGCGGCGGCGGCCACCGGCAGTTCGGCCTGGCCGGCGTCGAGCGCCCAGGCGCCGTAGTAGGCGTTGGACCGGGCCAGTTCGTTCTTGATGTAGATGTCGGCCAGCTTGTGCTTGATCGCCTGATAGCTGCCGATCTGGCGGCCGAAGGCGTAGCGTTCGAGGGCGTAGGCCTTGGCCATTTCCAGGGCGCGGTCGGCGCCGCCGACCTGTTCGAAGGCCAGCAGCACGGCGGCGCGGTTGAGCACCGCCTCGGCGAGGGACAGGCCCTCGCCGGCGTCGCCGAGACGTTCGGCCGGGGCTCCGGAGAAGGTGAGTTTCGCCGCGCTGCGGGTGGGATCGAGGGTGGTGAGCACCTCGCGGGTGACGCCCTCTCCGCCGAGATCGACCAGATAGAGGCCGACCTGACCCGACTCTCGCGCCAGCACGACGCCGAGGGTGGCGACGTCGCCGTCGGTGACGGGCAGCTTGACGCCGGTGAGCTTGCCGCCTTCGACCCGGGCCTGGACCTGGGCCTCGTTCATCACGCCGGGGCGCTCGACATTGGCGAAGGCGCCGATCACCTCGCCTGCGGCGATCTTCGGCAGCCATTTGGCCTTCTGCGCCTGCGAGCCGGCCAGCATCAGGGCCTCGGCGACGAAATAGACGGTGGAGGCGAAGGGGATCGGGGCGAGGGACCGGCCGAGCTCCTCGGCGATGGCGCACAGGTCGATGCCGCCCAGGCCCAGGCCGCCGAATTCCTCGGGGATGGCGGCGCCCAGCCAGCCCTGCTCGGCCACGGCCGTCCACAGGCCGGCGTCATAGGCCTTGGCCGGATCG
This sequence comes from uncultured Caulobacteraceae bacterium, assembly GCA_903870555.1. Taxonomy (GTDB): domain Bacteria; phylum Pseudomonadota; class Alphaproteobacteria; order Caulobacterales; family Caulobacteraceae; genus Acaudatibacter; species Acaudatibacter boreus. Next base: position 1,019 of record CAIQDO010000194.1, on the reverse strand, counting down.
TCGAGCACGCCCCGCACCACGCCGACCGGGCAGCGGGCGTCGAGGAACTTGCGCGCCTCGGACTTGAGGAATTTCTGATCGTCGGAAAAGTCGAAATCCATGGCGTCCGTGCGCTCCTCAACCGTCTCTTCTGGTGGGCTCTTTTGCCGACAGGATAGCGCCCTTTCGCGCCGGGGAAAGCCTGACCGCGCGTCAAGGGGAGCGTGTTTCCGCTCTATTTACGGGGGCGGTGACGCCAGTGAAGGTACGAGCCGACGATATAGAAGGCCACGGCGACCAGGACCGGATACGCCAGCGGATCGCGGAAATCAGGCATCGCCGTGCTCCTTCTTCGCATCCGCCGCCGCCTGCCAACGGATGCCGACATAGATTAATATGGAACCGGCAGTCGTCATAGCCACGCCCCAAAAACCGATTGACGGCGGCTTGCCCTCCGCGAGCTTGGCGACGATCCCGACTCCCACGCTCGCAGCCACGAGCGCGCGGCCGCCCAAGTCGAAAAGGTCCCCGAGTTTCCTTTGGAAGTTCAGGTCATAGGCGCGTTCATACGGGCTTTGCGGAATGCCGTCTGTTGTAGGCATGAGAAGGAGGTTCGCTCCCTTAGACAGGTACTAGTCGGTCGAATCCTATTTAATCCCGAACCAAATAAATTGCAATATGAAAAATATTGCATACGTCGTGCTTGCGCGTGACGCTCGCGATCCGGTCTGTATGATGCAGAAGTGCTCCATCTCCGAGACCCCCATGACCGACACCGCCCGCCTGTCCGCCTTCATCGACCGCCTTTGGGACGAGGCGGTGACGCCGGCTCTGGTGGATTATATCCGCATCCCCAACAAATCGCCGGCCTTCGATCCCGACTGGGCGGCGCACGGGCACATGGATGCGGCGACGGAGCTGCTGGCCGACTGGGCGCGGGCGCGGATCGGGGCCTTGCCGGGGGCGACGCTGGAGGTGGTTCGCCTTGAGGGGCGCACGCCGGTGATCTTGATCGAGGTTCCGGGGGCGGTGGACGATAC